>JBBRUA010000020.1:0-18932 GCA_038248245.1 Pyrinomonadales bacterium
CATCAAAACACCTGTCGAATAACAAAAAGCAGATTTCACTTTTGCGTAAAAGGCCTCAGTTTTTTGAGAGATCTCTACCAAACATTTAATAAGTCTGTAAGGTATTCGCTATTTTTGTCATATATAGATAGAAAAGTAAATTATTTTAATTCACGGAGCGAAGGACTTATCCCATGGAAAAATCGCCAAACAATCTTCTTTCACGAACAACTGCGATCATCGTCGATCTGGCGGTTCCGTTTATCGTAATTTGTTTAATAGCGGCCGTAACGTTTGCTATTTGTTACTACATCCGAAGCCCTTAGATTCGACTAGGGCTCAACCTGGCGGCTTTTTTTGCCGGAGCATATCTACATCATCGATCTGAATTTGTGCGATAATTCCTCAAGAGCTATTTATGCACGCCCAACTGAAAAATACACCAAAGAGCTGGCTGGCGTTCGAGTTAAACGTTCTTCGCCGCATGAAATTCGATTCCGCCGCTTTGCCTTTTACGCCCGATCCGGCGGTCGGGGCTTATCTAAAGCGTTGGGATGTCCGCGTTGCCGCCAACGATCCAATGCAGTCGGCGTTGGCGCGAAGCGTTGCTCAAATATTGAACAGCGGTGACAAGCTCTCTTCCGACGAAGTAAATGTCGTCCTCGAAGATGCCTATGTTCCCGGCTGGCGCCTTCATAATCCGGCATTGACGGCGTGGTTTTCGGAGACGGATGCGTGGTGGTTCGACAATGTCCGGCGGAATATCGACAAGCTTTCGACGCCCGTCGTCTGTGCGATCGCATCCAGCATCGCGATGGCCTCGGGACAATATGTGATGTCATTCACAGACGCGACCCGCGAATTGCGGCAACCGTTATCGACGGTATTTCGGCGTTTATGGTCTATCGAGCCGGAGGCATCTCACAACGGGCGCAACAACACCTGTCACAATAAACTCGCCGACGACTTTCTCGTCGAAAGTTTCACCGACCTCGTTTTTTTACGTCTTCCGTCGCCTCACGCGAATACCTTAAAGGCAAGTCTCGGTCGAAACGCTTGGCGCGAGGAGTGGTTACGAAGCGGCGCAGACTTCTGGGATGATCTCGAATCTGCCCAGTCCGGCCGTCTCGGCACCGCGACCGAAACAAAGTCGCAGTATCTACGGCTGCTCGACGAGACACTAAAAAAAGCTTCGCACATCAAACACTGGGCGATCGCCCACGTCGAGGCCGGATTTATTTCGACCCAGGACATCGTCGAAACGATCTCGCGCATCCGCCGCGTCGATACGGTCTACACTAAAGACTTTTCCGAACTCACCGGAACGAAAGCCGTCATCATCACGGCCTAGCTCTTTTAGCTCGCCCGTAACACAGGCGGTTCTGACTTTCGCTCCCGAACGTACCAGACAACGCCGGCCGTTGCAGATAGAATCCCGGAGATGACCGTGAGCGTTTGCGGCGAGATGTAGAACATCGCTTCACCGGCGACATAACTTGAAAGCCCAAAAATCGTCAGCTCAGCCCCACGATCTATCGTTGAGATGCGTCCGCGAATATAATCCGGCAAACTGCGTTGGAACATCGTCTCCTGCACAGCATACTCAACGCCGACGATCGCCCTCGACACAAACACAAACACTGCGAAAAGCAACAAACTCGGCATGAATCCGCCGATCGAGAACAGAACGCCATGGATGATCAGCGTCCAGAATATGAAGGCGGTGTTGCGATTCTTTCGATCGAGATAGATGGACGTCCTATGGGCGATGAGCATTCCAAAGGTAAGGCCCAAACCGGTTGCCGTCCACAGAACGGCGACCGCCGCGTCCGGATTCCATCCCTCGACAGCCGCGAAATGGATGCCGCCCAGCCTTTCGAAAATGATATTGATCGATCCGCCGCCGAGAGCCCAGATCATATTCATTATAAGGATCGTTACGGCGAAACGGTTTGTGAACGAGTAGTGAATTCCCTCCTTCAATTCGGTGATGAACGACTCGCGTTTGGGGCGTTCGGCAGTCTCGTCTTCGCGAACCGCTTCTTCGGGAATGAGCCAGATAGTGTAAGCCGAAGCCGCGAACGACGCCGCATTTATAAGGAACGCGACTTCGTAACCAAACACCGCCGCCGCCCAGCCGCCAAGTGCCGAACCGATCGCCATCAACAGAAAACGAGTCGAGAAAAGCAACGCCGTACCCGCGAGCAGGCCTTCTTTACCTGTCAGGTTCGGGGCCGCGGCATTTTTCGCTCCATCAAAAAATGCACCAAAAGTTGAAAGCAGAGCGGTCGCGACATAGGCGATCCAAAGATTCTCAGCACCTGTCACTAACAGAAACGATAGAGCGACAAAAACACGGGCGAGGTCCGTAAAGATCATGACCTTTCGTCGCGAAAACCGGTCAACGAACGTTCCCGCGATCGGCGACATCAGCGAAAAAGGCAGAAGTCGCGACAGAAAGAATAATCCCGCCGCGGTCGGCGAAGCGTCCGACACCAGACGCACCAAGCCCAGACCGGCAATAAAATTGAACCAGTTGCCAAGCTCCGAGATAAATTGCCCGGCCAGCAGATTGCGAAAATTACGATTCCCGCGTATCAACTGCCCGTACGTCAACGATTCCATTCAACTAGCATAATCGGTGAAACTGCATTTGTCCGATTTCTGAATTAAAGCGAGCGTGAAATTCTTATTTTTGTCGTCGGTCGGGCGCAAAGAAAGCCGTGCGAATATGGAGTCGCACGGCTTATTCTCATCCAATAAATTCTATTTCCCTGTAAATTCCGGCGGTCGTTTTTCAAAGAACGCGGCCACGCCTTCTTTGAAATCATTCGATTTACCGGACTCGATCTGGCATTCATGCTCGAGTGCGAGTTGGCTGGTCAGGTCGTTTGAGAATGTTGCGTTGAGCATTCGCTTAATACGCCCGATCGAACCGGTCGGTGCGGTGGAGAGTTTCGCGGCGAACTTTGCCGCCTCCGCTCCAACGTCGTCGATCGCGACGACTCGATTGATCATGCCGATCTGCAATGCCCGCTCGGCATCGATCGTCCCGCCGGTCATAAAGAGTTCCGCCGCCAGTTTTTCACCGATCGCCCGCGGGAGAAAATAAGTGCCGCCGCAATCCGGCGATAGGCCGATGCGAACAAATGCCTCGTTAAATGTCGCGTTGTCGGCGGCGACGACCAGATCGCATGCGAGGGCAAAATTTGTTCCCGCTCCCGCACAAACCCCATTAACCGCTGCGATAAACGGGATCGGCGTTTCGCGGATCAGTTTAATAACATCGTGCAGGACAGCGAGCGGATCTTCCAGAAAAGCCTCGATCCTTCCCTCTTTTTTCCACATCGACTGCATTTCACGCAGATCGCCGCCCGAGCAGAATGCCCGGCCGTTCCCGGTTAAAATAACAGCTCTCGCGCCATCAGCGACCGCCTGCCGTATCGCCGAACCGAGATCCGTCGTCAACTGCAACGACAACGCATTCAAAGCGTCAGGCCGATTCATCGTCACGGTAGCAACCGTTCCGTCGAGAGTATAAACAACAGTTTCAAATCCCATAATTATAAAAGTGAAAAGGTGAAAAAGTTGCTATATCCGAATTACGGCTGATCCGTACTCTTACCTTTTCCAATTTTCACTTTTTCACTTTTTCACGCATGCCTTGCCCGCGAGCGGCTTGCCTGGTGACAGTCTTTGCACAGGACGGAGCGGCCTACCTTTGGCTGAAACGGAACCGTATCGTGACGCCCGCAATTATCACATACGATCTCAAACCGTGCACCAACGGCGGCAGTGACGGCGACCTTCTTCGAACGGCACTTTGGGCATCGCTGCGGCGGCATCATATTCCGCTGATAAAAAATATCCTGATCCTTCTCCGAAAAAACAAAGGTATCACGGCACTGAACACAGGGAATTTCAATATCGGGCATTGCGTCACATCCTTCAGAAATCAGATTGGGGCTATGTGAGCAGTCTAACACAGCGATGTTTAACGGCTTAATTCAGCAACGTGATTTTTGACGGTCGTGCCCAGCGTGTCCAAATTGTATCCACCCTCGAGAACCGACACGACACGGCCTTCGCACGCATCATCGGCCCATTGCTTAACGACATTCGTCATCGCGGCGAAATCTTCGTCTTCGAGCATCAATTGACCGAGCGGATCGCTCAAATGCGCGTCGAATCCGGCGGAAATGATGATCAGATCAGGTTTAAATTTCGACGAGATATCTTCGAGTGCTCCTTCGAACATGCGTCTCTGTTCTTCGGCCCGCGTGTTAGCCTTGACCGGGATATTCAACGTTTTTCCGAGTCCCCGGCTAAATCCGGTTTCACCTTTCGCACCCGTTCCCGGATACCACGGATACTGGTGCATCGAGAAAAAATAGACGCTCGGGTCATCGTAGAAAATTCCCTGCGTCCCGTTGCCGTGATGCACGTCCCAATCGAGAATGGCAACGCGGTCGATCTCTTTGTAATTATTCTGTGCATAACGCGCGGCGACCGCGACGTTGTTGAAAATGCAAAAACCCATCGCGTTCTCGGCCGACGCGTGGTGTCCCGGCGGGCGCACGACGACAAAGGCGTTCTTCGCCTCAGTCTGCATAACCGCGTCAACGCCGGCAACCGCTCCGCCCGCAGCATACATCGCGGCCTCGAACGATTTCATCGATATCACCGTATCCGCGTCAAGCCTGATGACGCCATTCTCAAACGCTCCCTCAACCCGCCGGTAATGCTGCGAAGTATGTGCCGCCTGGATCAAACCCTTCGACGCCTTATCGGGCGTGATCTCGTCTAGGCCTTCCCAGAATGCGGAATCTTCGCGCAGAGCGTTCATCACGACCTCATAACGCATCGGCGTCTCCGGATGCCCCTCGCCGGTGTTGTGTTTTTGATAGATGGGATGGTGAACGAGTGCGGTTTTCATAAGCGTTTCATCCACAGATTAACACAGATGAACACAGAAAGTTTTATTCAATAATCTGTGTTTATCCGTGTCCGTCTGAGGACAATTTCTTAAATAAAAGCCGTTTCGTGCAGCAGTTCGCCTTTGGCAAAGCGATCGATGTGAAGCGAGGTCACGTCCAAAAACTTTGATTCGCCATCGAGAATGATCTCGCTTAAAGCCCGGCCCGTCGCCGGAGAATGCATGACGCCGTGGCCGGAGAAGCCATTCGCGAAATACAATCCCTCGACCGAACAACCGCCCAGAATGGCGTGATGGTCAGGCGTATTTTCGTACAAACCGGCACGGCATTTCTCGCGAATCACTGCTGTTTCCGCCAGGAACGGTGCCCGGTGGCGTGCTTTTTCGTAAACCTGTTCTATAAACGCTTCGTCGAAATCCGTCGAAAAACTCGGCTTTTCTCCGGCCTCGGCATACGCGAAAAGCACTTCGTCATTTGAGTTTCTCGCCGGGCGAAAATGAAAACCGTTCGAAAGATCGATGACCATCGGCAGATTTGCGGGCACTGGTGTTGCGGAACGGGCCCAGACTATTTGTCTTCGCAACGGCTCGACCGGCAGTTCGATCCCGGCCGTTTTTGCCAGATCGGCCGCCCATGCTCCGGCGCAAAGCACAACCTTTTCGCATTCGATCGGTCCCGATTCAGTTTCAACACCGGTTACCCGACCGGCCGTGATTTTGATCGACCTGACGTGCTTTGCTGTTTCGACGCGTCCTCCGTTTGAAACTGATTTCGATAAAAAACCTTCGAGTATCGCCAGCGGATCGATAAAGCCGTCCCGCGGGCCAAAACTCCCGCCGACGATGTCGTCACAATTCAGGCCGGGCACCATCTCGGCGATCGCTCGCGTATCGACCGATTCGACGGCGGTATAACCGAGTGAACGCTGCTTCTCGCCCGATCGTTTTAAGAATTCCAGTTGCTCCGTATTTGTCGCAACAAACAAATATCCGCGAGGTTCGTAGCCGCAATCCACTTCCCAATCTCGCAAAAAATCAAGTGAATAAAGTGACAGCCTGATATTGATCTCGGTCTCAAACTGAGCCCGCACGCCGCCCGTAGCCTTACCCGTCGAACCTTGACCGACCGACGCCTCGCGTTCGAGCAACAGCACATCGCGGCAACCACGCTCCGTCAGATGATAGGCGACCGACGCCCCAACCACCCCGCCGCCGATGATCACGATCTCAGCTTTTCTCATTTATTCAGATTTAAAACCGGAGAGCTTAAGCACAAAATCCGGAACGGTCGGCTCGTCCGGCAGAACATTCTCTTTGCCCCTTTCGAGCGCCCAACGGTGCAGCCACGAAATGCCGCCGCGACCGAGGAACTTGTCCGGGATGCGGTATGCGTCATCCTTTAATGCCGTCTCAAGGTCGACGAACGCATAGCCGCGACGTTTGAACATCGACGCCAGATCGTCGAAATAATCGGAATTTATAAAATTTGCGTGGATCAGCAGCGTTTGGCTTATTTCCCTTCCGAATAATTTGACCGACTGTCTTTCCCAATATTCCACCTTGCTTTCCATGTACGGAACATAAGCGTCGCCCACGCGTTTCATCATTTTCTTGTCTTTCTTATCGAACGCGATGTCGTAAGCACGGGAAAAAATATAGTCGGCATTATCAATAGTGATCGGGGCGATCGTGTAGTCGTGATCCTTGAGAAAATCGTCGAATTTCGTTTTCACCTCCATCGTCCGGCCGGTCTGTAGATATGGATGGCGGAAGAACCTGATCTTGCGACCTTTTTCGGCAAGCAATTCCTTGGTGATCGTTTCGCCCTTCAACAGGTCGGATTCGTAATCGTCGAGTTCGATGGCATTTAGGCTGCGGTGCCCGAACGTGTGATTGCCCAGTTCCATTCCCGACCCGAGCCACATCCGCAGTAGGTCGATCTGCTTTTCGTCCCGCTTCTCGCCTTTATAAAGCTTATTCTCATTAACAAATCCGATCACCGGCACTTTCGCGTTTCGGACGTGAGCGAGCAGCTTTTTCGTGATCTGCCGCCGCGTGTTCAGATCGCCGCGCGTCGAGACGACCGGAAGATCATCGATCGTGACCGCAACCGTTCGCCTCGGCGACTGAGCAAACACCGCGACCGGCAGTAACGCAATAAGAACTAAAAATCTAAAGAACATAAACTCTGAAAACAGCTGAAAGCTATCAGCTACTAGCTAACAGCTACTTTTAACTTGCCAGTGCGTTACTTTGAAAACACGTCGGAGAAATCGTTAAAACCTTTAAATTCCAACGCGTTCCCGCTCGGGTCGAGGAAAAACATCGTGGCTTGCTCCCCGACCTCGCCCGCGAATCTTATCTTTGGCTCGATGATAAATTCGACGCCGCTCGCTCTCAGCTTTTCCGCGAGCGTCCGCCATTCGTCCATCGGCAAAATTATCCCAAAATGCGGCACCGGAACATCATCCGCATCGACGTGATTCGAAACACTAGCAGCTACGTTAGCTGATAAATGCGTCACGATCTGATGCCCGTACAGATTAAAATCAACCCAGTGTTCCGAACTCCGCCCTTCCTCACAACCAAGGACGCCGCCATAAAACTCCCGAGCCGAATCAAGATTGTTAACCGGAAACGCAAGATGAAATAAGTTTTTCATAAGATTTTTGCCACGAATAACGCTAATGTCACGAATTTAGCACATTTCTCATTCGTGTTCTTCGTGTTATTCGTGGCTAAATATTCCTGAGGTTTCATGCTCGAACATTTAGACAAATTCATCGCGGAGCTTTCGCATTCAATTAAAGAAGAAACGTTTGTAAAACTTTCTCTCGGTAATTATAAAGGTGCGGACGAGCATCTGCAAAAAGTTCTCGTGCGGCTGGTCAAGACGAAGAAAGGCGTCCGGTTGTTCTTTCTTTATCGCGGAGCCACGCGTGACACGGTCAAGAATTACGACCTAGACGAAGGCCTAAAACTATTGGCAAAATTGCTCGGCGGTGATTTCCACAGCGGCCATCTTTTCACGACCGCGAACGACTTTCAGCTCGACATCGGCAAAAAAGGCAAGTCCCGCCTCAACCGTGCAAAGCCGACATTCAAAACAGCGCCTCCGCTCGAACACGATCGTGAAAAAACGCTGCAGATCGATGCCGGCAGCTTTTATCTCAAGGCTCTCGACATCACGGACGAGAGCGGCCGCGTTCGCGACCGGCAACAGGACAAGTGGCGACAGATCAATAAATTTGTCGAGGTGCTGGCCAGCCGTGTTGATAAATCCGAATTAAAAGATCGCAAAGAGCTGAAAATCGTCGATATGGGCTCGGGTAAAGGCTATCTGACATTTGCGGCATACGACTATTTCACCAATGTTCGCGGTGTAAACGTTAAAGTCACAGGCGTCGATACGAAACACGAACTGGTCGATCTGTGCAACGGCGTGGCGAAGGCGTCGGCGTTCGACGGCCTCGAATTCGTCGTCGGCAGCATTGCCGATCACGAGGTCGGTGAGGTCGATATTCTGATCGCCCTCCACGCCTGCAACACGGCGACCGACGACGCGATCTACAAAGGCATCTCCGCGAAAGCCGATCTTATCGTCGCCGCTCCGTGCTGCCACCAAGAGATCCGTCCACAAATAAAGCCGCCAGAAATGTTTCGCGACATCCTAAAACACGGCGTCATGCTCGAACGCACCGCCGAAACCCTAACCGATGGCCTCCGGGCACTTTTACTCGAACGCAGCGGATACTCGACCAAACTCTTCGAATTCGTCTCAACCGAGCACACCCCAAAAAACAACATGCTGGTCGGCACACGCCTGAAAGATCTCGGCGACACCGAAAAAGTTGAGCATCAAATCAACCAGATTAAATCGTTTTACGGGATCCGCCAGCATCATTTAGAATCATTGCTTTCAAACCCGTTCATCTAAAAATTGGGAAATCTTAATGGCAATTGACGGAACAAAAATTATTGACAGTGATCTTGGACACGATATTTACAACGAGTTCCTCGGCTTATACGATTCCGGTGTTGAGGTCGCTGATATTCGCAAGAAGCTCGATGTTTGGCGCGGCGACATCTTAGACGAAGAAGAGTTTGAAATTTTCATTACAGTTTACGCATTGGCTCTCTGGGAAATCGCCGACCTTGATGAAGGAACTCTTAATGAAGTTCGCAGGACAATTTCAGAAAAAGCTGGATACAGAATGTGGTTAAAAGAAAGTGGAGTTGAAGACGCAAAAGAAAGGGAAAAAATTCTCAATAGGTTTTTAACAAAGATTTCAACTCCCAAAAAGACCGTTCGAAAACGGAAAAGATACAACCCTGTTCAGAAACTTCTCTTCGAGGATAACGATGTAGTTATGTTTCAAGTGTCGGACGGTTCTTACCGAGCGGCAATTATGGTGAAAACTCAAATAGTTCGCCGAAATCTGGTCTACTGTTTCGCTAAGACTTCTTTTGGAGGAGATGAAGCTCCAACAGAGGCTGATATTCGGGTATCAAGTGTCTTCATCCATAAGATGCAAACATTTTACTCCGAGTCCCAGATCAAGATCGATCAACCGGGAATAGAAAAATTCTGGCGTCGCGACAAAACATCTACGAATTCTTTTATGTTGAGTATGAGTTTTGAACTGATCGAACATCGAGACCTAATAAAGTTCTATCGTGAATTAAAAGTGGTCACGCAATTTAAGATTCTCGAAGGCTATAAAGTGACGGGGTGTTTCGGATACTGTTTGGATTTTGAGACGCTTGCAGCTCGATTTGAAGACCTGAGTAAAGAGATTAGCGTTTGGAAAAGGGAGGCGGTTTCTTTGACGGAAATCGAGGACCGGCCTAATATTTCTTTTGGTAGACGCCTGTTATCAAAGATCACCGGAGGCCACTAATCATGCAATCAACCGCCAAAACACCTGATGTATACATCGCCGGTCTTCCCAATGACCGCAAAGAATCGATCTCGGCGCTTCGAGACGTGATAAACGACAATTTGCCCAATGGCTTTCACGAATGCATGGGTTATGGCCATATTGGTTGGGTCGTTCCACACGAAACCTATCCGGCGGGATATCATTGCGACCCTTCGCAACCGCTTCCGTTCATGGGTATTGCTTCGCAAAAGAATCACATTGCCATCTATTCAATGTGCATTTACAGTGACAATTCGCTCATGGAATGGTTCCGAGAAGCTTGGCCGCAGCATTCAACCAAAAAACTAGACATGGGTAAATCGTGCATTCGGATCAAAAACCCAAAGGACGTCCCGCTCGACCTGATCGGCAAACTCGCATCCAAGGTCACACCGCAACAATGGATCGACCTCTATGAAAAGTCGATGAAGCGCTGAGCAGTCGTGATTTACTTGACCTCATACACATCTGGCAGTATGATCGAAGATTGCGTCATTCACACGCATCGCCTATATACGGCGAAGGAAGTGATAATTATGAAAAAAGAAATACACCCTAACTACAACGAAATTTCAGTCATTTGTGCCTGCGGCAGCGTGTTTCAGACTCGTTCGACCATGGGACAGGATCTGAGTATAGAAATTTGTTCGGCTTGCCATCCTTTCTTTACCGGTAAGCAGAAACTGGTCGATACGGCCGGACGTGTTGATCGCTTTAACAAGCGTTATGCTCGTGGCACCGCTGAGGCCGCTAAATAATTGACGTCAATTACTGACAGATATTAGCAGACAAAACTTGACGCCGATCTTTTGGCGCCGTGTCCAAGGTGTTTTTTACACCCGCGATAGGTGAAAAAAGGTCGGCGTTAGTCGTTTAGTATATAAATTGTTGAAAGGTCAACGACTCGTTGCCGGCCAAGTAAACAAAAAGGCAACTAAAACGGGCGTTTGGCCGTCAATTAGACGATATGAAAACAAGATCGACAGCACGAAAACTCCGATTTCTTCACACGATTTTCTCACTCGAACGTGACCTTATCGTCGGTGGCCAGGCCGTCATGGAAGGCGTGATGATGCGCACTCCGTCGGCCTATGCGATCGCCTGTCGCCGGGCGGACGGCACGATCGTCACAACAGCCGAAACCCTGCCAAAGTGGAGCGATAAATATAAATGGCTCAACACGCCCGTGCTTCGCGGCGGGGCGACGTTGATCCAGTCGATGGCGTTAGGCGTCAAAGCCCTCAATTTCTCCGCCCGCATTTTCGAGGAAGATGCGAAAGCCGCCGAGGAACTCGAAAAAGCCAAAGTCGGAGAAACTCAGCCTGCGTACGTTGACGGAACTGACGACAAGGATTTTTTAAAAGCACCGGTCAAGGTCGTGATGCCTGAAAAAGCCGAAAAGAAGTCGAGCTCCGGACAGTCAGCGAGCGCCGTCGGTTCGATCATCTTCGCACTGTTCTTTAACGTCCTGCTCTTTATCGTCGCTCCGCTTGTTTTGACCAACGTCCTGTTCATCGCACTTGGCTGGGCCGAGGCTCCGACCATCGCCGCAGATGCCGCGTGGTGGGAAACGATCAAAGCTTATGTCTGGAAGATCAAGCTCGATTCGTTCGGATCGTGGATCTCATTCAACCTAATCGACGGACTGATCAGAATGGTGTTTTTCGTCGTCATGATCTTCTCGATGTCGTTTCTAAAAGACATCCGCCGCGTTTTCGAGTATCACGGTGCCGAGCATAAAACGGTATTTACCTGGGAAAAAGGCTTTGACCTGACCCCCGAGAACGCTACGAAACAGAGTCGTCAGCACCCTCGTTGCGGCACGTCATTCCTGATGGTCGTGATGCTCGTCGCGATCGTTCTGTTCTCGGTGATCAACTTCGAAGCGACCTGGATGAACCTCGTTGTTCGCATTGCCCTGATGCCGCTCGTTGCCGGACTTTCGTACGAAGTTATTCGATATGCGGCGAAAAAAGAGTCGAGTGCCATCTTCAAATTCATGACGTTGCCTGGCCTCTGGCTGCAAAACATCACCACGCAGGAACCGGACAACGAACAACTCGAGGTCGCGATCAAGGCACTCGATGAGTCGCTAAAACTAGAACCGTCCGAAGTCGAGAACGCACCGGTATTCCAACGGGAACTTGAGGTGGTCGTTTAAGAATTTTAACCACAGAGGACACAGAGAGCACCGAGTTAATATCTGCTTTATAGCTCTATGACCTCTGTGTTCTCTGTGGTAAAGCTTTTATATGTTCGAAAAACTTGCACAAATTGAAAAAAGCTACGATGAGCTGACCGAGCAGATCTCGCAGCCCGAGTTCATGTCTGACATGACGGCGTATGCCCGTTTGATGAAACAGCATCGCAGTCTCGGCGAGATCGTCGGTAAATATCGAGAGGTCCGCAAAATGCAGGAAGACCTGCAGGGAGCAAAGGATCTCGCCGATCTGGCCGATGACGACGAAATGCGCGAGATGGCCGGCATGGAGATCGCCGAGATCGAGGAAAAATTGCCTGCCGCCGAAGAGGAATTAAAACTCCTGCTCGTGCCCAAAGACCCGAACGACGAAAAGAACGTCATTCTTGAGATCCGAGCCGGAACCGGCGGTGACGAAGCGACTCTTTTCGCCGCAGAAATTCTCCGTATGTATACGCGGTATGCCGAACGTCAGGGCTGGAAAATGAATATTTTCGAAATATCTGACACCGGTGTCGGCGGCATCAAAGACGCGACGGCTGTCATCGAGGGCGACAACGTTTACTCTAAAATGCGTTTCGAATCCGGCGTTCATCGCGTTCAACGAGTCCCTCAGACCGAAACCCAAGGCCGCATTCACACCTCCGCGATTACCGTTGCCGTCCTGCCCGAAGCTGAGGAAGTCGACGTAGTCGTCGATCCGAAAGATCTGCGAGTCGATTATTTCTGCTCATCCGGCCCCGGCGGCCAGTCGGTGAACACGACTTATTCTGCGGTTCGCCTGACTCACTTGCCAACAAATGTTGTGGTGTCGATGCAGGACGAAAAATCTCAGATCAAAAATAAAGAAAAAGCGATGCGCATCATGCGCTCGCGCCTGCAGGAACTCGAAGAGCAAAAACAGCACGACGAGCTCTCGGCTGAACGCAAATCCATGGTCGGTAGCGGCGACCGCTCGGAAAAGATCCGCACCTACAATTTCAAAGAAAATCGCGTCACCGACCACCGCATCCACCTGACCGTCCACCAGCTCGAACTCGTAATGGAAGGCCAGATCGACGAATTCGTCGACACGCTTCGTACGCATTATCAAACCGAAAAACTCAAAGCCGAGGCGGTCGCGGCTTAACAAAGTAAAGAGAAAGTGGAAATGAAAAAAGAAAGTATACTTACTTTGGCGGCGGTATTTCTCATTATTTTGGGAATTGGGATTGCCGCTATCGGGTTATCAGGAGCTACGATTTTGCTGCCGCCGGTCATTACCGGAATTGGTTTTTTTGTCATCGCCTGGGGTTTCTTTGCGATGCGAAAAAGCTAGACGTTCTAATTCGCGATCTAACGTCACTCGTTGCACGAGGTTAGAAATCATTTGATCGTCCAATTGGCTACATTGCAAAATAGTCTTCACCGATCACCGCATCCACCTGACCGTCCACTGACTCGAACTTGAGATGGAAGGCCAGATCGACGAATTCGTCGACACGCTTCGTACTCATTACCAAACCGAAAAACTCAAAGCCGAAGCGGTCGGCTCTAAACAGTAATCCTTTGATTTGCGGCTTTTCCGTTCGACATCATTAATCCGCGGCTACGCCGCCCACTATTTATCGTTCGCTGGTTTTTATGAAGAAAATAATTCAAGAAAAACTCGTTGAAATTGAGCGCGAGGAAAATGTTCACATATTTTACGCGTGCGAATCAGGCAGCCGTGCGTGGGGTTTCCCTTCAGCAAACAGTGACTATGATGTCCGTTTTATCTATGTCCGGCAGAGGGATTGGTATCTTTCTATCGATGTTGAATCAAAACGTGACGTCATTGAACGCCCAATAAACGACGAGTTGGATGTCAGCGGTTGGGATCTCCGAAAGGCTCTTGGCTTACTGAGGAAATCAAATCCTCCGCTTCTCGAATGGCTCAGTTCCCCGATCATCTACATGATCGACGAAGAGATCACAGAAAAATTTCGGTCATTGATGCCAATTTGCTATTCGCCGTCGGCGTGCATTTACCATTATCTAAATATGGCCCGAAACAACTTTCGCGAGTACCTCAAGGGCGACATTGTTTCGGTAAAAAAATATTTTTACGTGATGCGTCCGATCTTGGCGATCAAATGGATAGAGACCTTTGGCTCGATCATTCCGATGGAGTTCGGTGATCTGGTTAAGGCATTGATCACGGAAAAAGAACTCCTAACTGAGATCGATGCGCTTATTGAGCGAAAACGTGCCGGCGATGAATTAAAGCGTGAACCGCGCATCGAAGTAATTAGTGCATTTATCGAAACAGAGCTAAAGAGGTTAGAATCTATCGTATTTTCTAAACGCGACGATAAGCCCCAGATTGATGCCTTGAACAGTTCGTTCAGGGAGATTTTGGAGCTGCCGCAAATAGCGAAGCTTAACTCGGTCTAAAGGAATGCCGCAACCGACACGTCTATATTTGATTCGACACGGCCAGTCTGCTGGGAATGCTGAAGGGCGTTTTGGCGGGCATGGGCCGACGCCTTTGTCGGAGCTGGGCACGCAGCAGGCGGAAAAAACTGCGAAATTGCTGGCTAAGGAAGGCATTTCGGCTATCTATTCGAGCGACCTGCATAGAGCTGTTCAGACGGCTGAACCACTGGCTCAATTGCTGAATCTGCCTGTGAATACATCGCCGGCGTTCCGCGAACGTCACGTCGGCGTTCTCGAGGGATTGACCTTTGACGAATCAAAAGAGCAGTATCCAAAAGATTATTACGCACTTATCAACCGCGACATCGTACACGTAATTACCAAAGGCGAAAGCTATCGCCAGCTTTTGCGCCGCATCACAGCCGAAACTCGCGACATCATCCGCCGTCACCAGGGCGAACGCATCGCCATCTTTTCGCACACCGGAGCCATCTGCTACCTGACGCTCAGTTTCCTCGGCGCCATCCACCGCGACACCAAACAAACTCCGTGGCTCATCACCTCCAACTGCGGCATCAACCGCTTCGAGATCCGCGGCCCCCGCAACATCCGCGTCCTAGCCCTAAACGACACCCGCCATCTAGTAAAACCAACCGGCAACGACTCTTTCACCGCCAGGTAGGACACCTTGTTTCAGCATCGTTTTGATGCTATACCTCATTTAGCTAACTCGAAAACCATTCAAATTCGTAAAGAGGTAAAAATGAGATCCTTCGCAATTCTTACATCAACTCTCCTCCTCGTGACCGCACTTACCACGTTCGCCCAAGACGACGAAAATCGTCAAGCATCTGGCTTGCCGCGTGAGATCGGCCTAAGTCCGGTCGGTAGCAAGATGATCGTGTCCGGGAAGATTGCGATCGATGGCGTCGAGGCACTCGATCGCAAACCGATCATCACGATTACAGTGATGGTTTCAGGTGTACCGTTCGCCCGAACCACAGCTCGCGATACAGGCTATTATTACGTTAACGGAATTCCGCGTCAGGATGCCATCCTTTTGGTCGAAGTCGACGGCATCGAGGTGTCACGACAGGTTTTGGTGGCGTCGCCGATGGGCAATCTGACGATCGACATGACCGTTCCGATTGCGATCACGAGGTCGCTGATGAAGCCGGGAATCATTTCCGCGCATCCTGGTTTTGAGCGAACCGAACCGAATCAAAAGCTATTCGAACAGGCGATGTCGGCCGTAAAGGCTAATGAAAGCGGCAAAGCGATGAAGCTTTTCGATCAACTGCTCGCAGTTCAGCCAACGGACTACGAAGCGTGGACCGAGGTCGGGACGATCAGTTTCAAAAGTAAAGCTAATCAAGATGCTGAAAAAGCATACTTAAAGGCGATCGAGCTTAAAAAGGACTACTTCGTCGCACTTCTCAATCTCGGCAAACTCTACTTCTCTGAAAAAAACTTTGAGAATGCGATCCTTGTGCTCTCAAACGCCATAAAGGCTAAACCCGACTCGGCCGACGCCCATCATTTCCTAGGCGAATCATATCTTCAGATCAAAAAAGGCTCATTAGCTGTCGGCGAATTGAATCAGGCGATCGCACTTGCTCCCCTTGAAAAAGCCGATCTTCACCTTCGGCTGGCAGCACTTTATGATGCGGCGAATCTCAAACCGAAAGCCGCAGAGGAGTACAAACTCTTTCTTGCGAAACGTCCGGACCACTCCGACAAGAAGAAGCTCCAAAAATACATCGAAGAAAATCTTAAACAATAAAAGAGAGGCTGAGTTAGCGAACTAACTCAGCCTCTCGCAAAAACCCCCGATCGTTGTTGATCAGAAATCGTATCGGAAAGCAAACTGCAGTACACGTGGTGAATTACTCATTTGCGTGAATGCTCCAAATCCCGGGCCCGGAGCGGAGCCGGTATATCCGAGCGTACCGACCGATTGGCCTTCAAAGAAAGGAGTGTTCGTCACATTGAATGCGTCTGCACGGAACGTGATCTTGTGCCCTTCCTTGTACGGCATATTAAACGATTTGGCGATGCCGAGATCGACATTGAATGACGCCGGATAACGAATCGGATTGCGTGTTCCCGTTTCGCCTGGATGTGGCGTACGCCATGCTGATGCCGCCGCGACTGGGTCCGCAAAAAGATTCGGTCCGTTAGCTGTGTAATTGATCCCCGTCTTGACAGGACGAAGTTGGCTCATATAGCTACGGATATTCCAGTTCGTCTGCCATCCCGTTGCATCGTAATATCCGTCGAACGGAAGTCCCGAATCCCAACGGAAAATACCGCTCATCGACCAGCCGCCGACTAATGCGTCCACGAATTTGTTCATCCCTTTTCCGAACTTTCGCCCTTTACCGATCGGAATGTCCCAAAGGCCGTTGAAATTGATCGCGTGTCTAAGATCGAAATCCGAGAACGATCGCTGGTCCCTGAGATTGAAGGCATTCAGTACGAATGACGCACCAAATAGTCCTGCTGTCTGCAATCCCGATGATTCGTCAAGCGACTTGGAATAGGTATAGTTGAAATCCCATGTCACACCAGCGAGGCGCTGACGTAAAGACAATGTCGCACCGTGATAATCCGACGATCCGGCCGTGCTGAATGCCGACAGCGAATCGTACTGGCCCTGGAAAAAGTACCGCGAACCCGACGCACTGTCCAGCGTCTGCATCAAATATGTCCAGTCACCGGCGATCGGCTGTTGATTGTAGACCGCCTGCGTGTTGGTACAATTCGCCACGCCGCCGCATCCAAGAAGCACCCCAAGAGTTCCTGCGGCCCACATGTTCTCGAAGAACGGAACCGCAGCAACGTTTGCTACCGGTACGCGATTCTGTAATTGAATATCGAGTATCGTTGCTGCCTGATTATACGAAAGGCCGGACCGGGTATCCCTGACGTCACGAAGCATCATCGCGTCGCGGCCGATTAGCAGATTTCGCGCAAGGCGGCCGACATAACCTACATCCATCCAGATCTTGCCCGGCAACTCGCGGCCATAGGTGACGTTCCAGGAATAGTTGATAGGCGAAATGAGGTTTTGATCTAGCGAGGTCTCGATCTTTCCGGAACCCGGATTTCGAAACGGAGCCGTTTGCGGGAAAGTTAGATTGGCGGGAATCACGAGATTAGGCAGACTTCGAATTGACATACTCGGTCCCGTGTAGAGGGGAGCCGGATTGGTCGTGATGTTATACGTGTTAACGTTTATGCTGGACGACGAGGCAAAACCGAGTGTGTTCGAACCGTCCCAGTTTGTCGCGAGCTGTTGTCCAAAATAATCGTTGGTGATAGCAACGCCGCCGCGGAAAACCGATTTGCCTTCCTTACCAAAAAGCTTTCCTAAAATACCGCTCTTAAAGTCCGGTGACCACGCGAGCGAGACGCGAGGCTGGAAATTGTTTTTATCGAGCGGGTAAATGCTGTCAAGGCCATTAGCCTTTCCGGCAAGCCGAACCGATAATGGCTCACGATAATTTTGCCCATTGTTCATCGCGGTGACAGTATTCGCTAGGTACGTCGAAAGGTTGATGCTTGGGGCGGTTTCATAACCCTGCGTCTCGGTGACGGGCATCGAGAGGCCATATCGTAAACCGACGTTCAGTATCAGGCTTGAAGTCAGCTTCCACGAATCCTGAACATAGAAATCGTATTCTTCCGTTTTGAAGACGCGTTTGATCCCCGTATTCGCAGGGATGATCTGCCCGGCAGTGTCAAAATTGAAATTAGCTCCATAGCCATTCAATCTGCCGAACAAGGCGACGATCGCACCCTGAAGCGGCGTGCTCCAACCGGTCGCAACCGAACGCGGTGAACCGATCTGAGCAGTGATATATTGATTGACCGCATTTCGAGCCACGTTGCTCTGATAAGCACTCGGATTCGTAATCGCATTGTCGAACGCTCGTCCGAAGCTGTTTCGAGTATTCTTGATCAGGCGAATGTTCGTACCGATCTGGATCGTGTGATTTCCCTTGATCCAGGTAAAATCGTTAGTAAAGTTTTGGGTCGGATTCGTCCGGTTAAAGGCCCTGACAAACCCTGCCGGTTGAAATATATACCTGAAAGTGATCGTAGGATCGTTTGAATCACCCTGGTCACTAAACGCCAGCCTCGTCAAACCGTAACTGAATCGGTTCGTCATGTTGCTCTTTATTAGCCACGTATGCGACGCCGCCAAACCGAGCGGATGGCTCCAGGTGTTTGTCGGAGCTGTATCGGGGAAATACGGAGCGGCTCCTGTAATATCTTGCTGATAGTTTCCGCGAAGGGAGACCGTGTGTTTTTGATCGCGGGTTACGTTCCAGTCAAACCGGGCTGTGTGGGCGTTCTGCTTGACGGGTGTAGAAGCATTGAACCGGAATCCGCCGGAATTGCGTCCGTCGCCTATTGTATTGTCATTGATCTTATATCGCGAAGCGACTGCCGTAAACAGGTTGGTGACCGCCGTATTTACGTCTACGACTGG
>JBBRUA010000021.1:0-18295 GCA_038248245.1 Pyrinomonadales bacterium
GGTTCACCACGCATCAACACCGACCGCGACGGCATTGTTACTTCGAGACACGATTATCATCCGTTCGGCGAAGAAGTCCTAACCGCCCAACGAACGACGGGATTAAACTACGCCGCTGACACCGTCCGCAAACAGTTCACCGGCTATGAAAGAGATAATGAATCAGAGTTAGACTTTGCCGAAGCCAGATATTACAACTTTAATCACGGAAGATTCACTGGAGTTGATCCGCTTCTTTCATCTGCCATACCTGACGACCCACAAACGTGGAATCGGTATGCTTACGCTTTGAATAGTCCTTATTTCTACACGGATCCGACAGGAATGTATGTCTGCAGAGGCACTATAGTGCAGTGTCAAAAGTTTGATGATTCCGTGACGAAGACTAGAGAAAAGTTGGACAAAATCAAAAAGGACTATGGAGAAAAATCTGACGAATACAAAAAAACCAAAAGAGCTTTGGATTCTTATGGAGAAGCAGGCAAAGATAATGGTGTGTCTGTATCTTTCAGGAAAGAAAGCGGCGCACAAGTGGATTTGTTAGGTAAAGAAGGCAACTTAAACGTGGCGATCGTTTTTAATGAAGACTTTGGACAAGGGCTTATTGGCAACGAAGGCAGCAATATTGCCGATGCTCAAGACTTCATCGCATCAGGCAAGAGCAAAAGTGGGTACAAGAGTAATAGCGAATATCAAGGTGAATTTGACAGCCTTTTCGTGCAAGGTGTGATAGGAGAGTATCTTTCAAAAGAAAAGAACCTCATTAATCACTTCGTAACAACAACAAATTCAAAAGGAGAATCAAAAAAGACAGAGTTATGGAATGAAAGTTGGAAAAAGCCAGACATAAACACTCTCAGAACCAACGGTGTTAATCAGCATCTCAAGGATGATGCAGATTATGAACTAACACCGACCAATGCAAAGGGAAAAGCTGCAATGTTTAGAATTGTTCCACCAAAGAGGACTAAAAAATGAAAATCAAGATTACAAGTTTGTCTGTTTTTCTATTATTTACTTGGTTAGCATCTCAAACGATGTTTGGGCAAAACAGCAGTTTGAGAAAAACAAAAGACGTCACACAAACAAAGCCTTCCAATGAAAAACTTGTGAAAGACAAACCAAGTGTATTTCTTCGTTATGAGAGTGCCGGAAAAAGAAAACCGTTGAAAGAAGGTGAAAGCGACGAAGGCATTTGGTTACGGCTACAAAACAACACTCGAGAAGCAATATACCTTTGCGCGTTCGGCATTTCTGAAGACGGCGAAATGTTAAGGTTTTATGAGAAAAACAGTGAAATAGGTGTTAATTACGAAATCGAAAGAATGCCCTCTGAAATGGAAGGGAGCGGTACTCCAAGAAACGGAAAAGTAAATAATGTTGCCGAAGAAGTTTCACAGACTCCAATTGGTTACAAAATTGGCGGCGTTTGTCACGTTTACACCCTTCCTTCAAATCAATCCCTTTTGTTTAGCGTTCCGCGCGAACATCTAGCCAAAAATCTCTCAATCAAAATGCGGTTTGGGTATGAATGGGAAGGTGATTACTCATCGAGGTGGGAAGAACCAGAACATTACGTTCGTTTTTACTCCTCGAGTTTGCCGAAAGATGTTGTTCAGCCTTGACGTTGAACTTTCTATCGCGCTCGAATTACTAAATGTTTGAAACCAAGTTGAAAAGACTCCTTCACCAGCCGACTACAAAAAGAGCGGAAATAGGGGTCAGAGCGGAAATAGGGGTCAGGCCTGCAATACTGCAATTCTTTATGCGGCTTTGTATAGTTCGATAGTGTGGGCGACCAATGTTGCTGTTTCGGGGTCGGTGCGGAGACGGCGGGTGGCAGAGTCAAAGAAGGACGGGGTCAGGCACTGCGATTCTCTTCCAACACCACACCACCAGCCGCCGTTGCGACACGGCCCGTCAACTAGTACAAAGTGAATCGAAGTTTGCACGCAAAGTCCCTCGTGGAGGAGAAATGTGGTGCCAAAATCGCAATATCGCAGGTCAGACCCCATTCACCCGATTCGCCTTACTCAGTTTTCTTTGTTGCCTTGTATGTGGATGTCTGTCAAAAAGCCCGACGCCGACCTCCGATTCTTAATTTCTTTGCCATGACTTAGTTTTAGTGGTTATTTTAATACAATGATTTGAGAAAGAATTGCAATATTGCAGGCACGACCCCCGTTTGATTCCGACCCCCGTTTGATTCAAAATCGACAATTTGTTTCGTTTCTCGCTCATATTTATTTCTCAGTCCCGATCCGCATTTCGGTGGCTGTAATTGGCGGCGGAATGGCGATTAGGATGAGGTCATCGATCGAATCCGAAACGCCAACTATTTGCGGAGCGAAACTGTATCGTTTTGAGACGACGGTGATGACATAAGTTTCGCCGGCCGCGACCTCGTCGAACGAGTAGTATCCGAGCGAACTGGAAATCGCCGAGCGCGTATTTCCAATAGCGTCGGTGATGACAACGCGGGCATTGCGAAGTCCTGCTCCGTCGAATGTCACAACTCTTCCTGACACACGAACCATTGCAGAGGACGGCCCGAGGAGCAATTCAATTGCGCCGATGTCCGAACCGTCTCCGGCATTCGACACATTCGCCATATCGTACGGGCGAGAACTTCCACGCTGATCGCTGGTCAACCCAAAACTCGTTCCTTTGTCGAGCACTGGACTGTTGAACTGCGGACGGTGTGTTGGTGTGGTGCCGCCGTAGTTACTAAGCGGATCGAGCATCGGATTGCGCGTAGCTGCCATAGTACCGATCTGGTCGGCGTTGACGCCGTTAACAAAGCCGTTGCCTGGAACCGCACTTCCGATCAGATTATAGCCAAGGGATACGAACGGAGACGTGTCGAATTGAACATCGGGAACGGTAGCATTGTTTCGGTTCGCGGCAATGATCGTTCCCTGGATCTGCGTCGTGCCGTCGCCTAATAGGCCGCTTGCCCCAAGCGCTCCGAATGTTCCATTGTCGGTAATTGTTGAATTTGTTATGGTTGCGGTCCTCGTTTGCACGCCGCCGGCACTTGCGGCCGATGCTCCGGTGACGAGATTGCCGGATACGGTCGAATTCGTCAGTGTCATTCCGCCCGTGTCGAAACCGTTAATACTGTAAATTCCACCCGCCGAGCTGGAGCCCCCGTTTATCGTGTTATTTGAGACAGTGCTATTTCTGACCGTTAAAATACCCGAACTGTCGATCCCGCCGCCGCCCGACGCACTCAAACTCGAGTTGCCGGTGACCACGCAGTTTGTCAGCGTTAGCCGATTCTCATTCCCGACGAGCCGAAGCCCGCCGCCGGCACCAACGTTTCTGCCGCTGGCGATGGTCATTCCGCTCAGATCGAGACCTACGCGACCTCCGCTAGGGTCGCTTTGCACGCGGAATATCCGAAATGGCACAGGCGAAGCCGGATCACGCCGAACGGTCAGCAAATCAGCGCCTTTTCCGGCGATGCTCATACTCTTTCCTTCGATAAGAAGCTCCTGAAAACCGGCCGCGTCCGAAAGCGTTATCACCTGAGCCGAATCGAACAGGGAAGAAAATACGATCTCGCGTCCACGCGACGCTGCGGCAATTGCCTCTCGCAGAGAGCAATCCGAATCGCACGTACCGTCGTTCGTGTCTGCGGTTTTGGTGACCGTCAACGGCGACAAGCGTGGCGATTCGAATGAACCGACATCGCTATTGTCGCCGCCCGGTGCGGGCGGAGCTCCGGGATTGTCAACGGGGCGCAAACTCCCGCGTTGGTCGGACGCGATACCAAACGCATTTCCGGCATCGATTGCGGGGCTTCCAATTCTCAAGGCGTGGGTCGGCGTCGGGCCGCCATTAAATGCGAGCGGGTCGAGACGCGGATCGAGAGGCGTCGCTGCCGTGCCGGATTGATCCGTAGGCGCGGCGAGTCCGGTTGCGGTGCCGATATTTCCGATCACATTATAACCGGACGATATAAATGCTCCGCCTGCGTCCGGGATGACCAGATTGTTTTGATTGCCCGCAACGATGCTGCCTCGAATCTCGGTATTGCCGCCGCCGATGACACCGCCTGCACTGCCGATGCCGGAGGTGAGATTGTTGGTGATGGTTGAATTTGTCGTGGCCGCGACGTTTGTATATACGCCGCCGGCGTTGTTATTGCCCGAGCCCGTTACCGAGTTGCCCGAGACGGTCGAATTGGTCAAGGTCAGCGGCCCTGAACTAATGCTGTAAATTCCTCCGGCTCCTTGGCCGACCGATGTCGACACGGTGTTGTTCGAGATCGTGCTGTTGCGTATCGTCAGGGTAGCAGAGCTTTGAATGCCGCCGCCGGCGCTTACAGCGCCGCTGATCACCGAGTTTTCGGTTACGAAGCAGCTTTCGAGCAACAAGCTATTCTGGTTGCCGTCAATTCTTATTCCGGCCCCGGAATTTACTGCTGTTCGTCCGCCCGTGATCTTCATACCTGTCAGCGTCACGTTTACTGGATTGATCCCCGTGTTGCCGATCCTAAAGATGCGAAAATTTTGCAACGAGGCGGGATCGCGACGGATCGTTAATAGTTCGGCTCCTTTGCCGGCGATCGTTATGCTTTTATCGACGATGGCCAATTCGCGAAATCCGGCCGTATCGGAAAGTGTTATGGTTTGCGGTGTGTTGAAAAGTGGCGAAAATTCGATCGTATTTCCACTGCCTGCTGCATTGATCGCTTCGCGAAGAGAGCAGTCCGAATCGCAATTGCCGTCGTTGGTGTCCGCAGTTTTGGTGACGACCAGCGGAAGCGTGAAGAAAATTTCATACGCTCCGATGTCCGAACCGTCACCACCGACTGCGTTGGAAATGGCTAGACTGTCGAAGGGGCGCACCTCGCCGCGTTGATCGGTTGCCGTGCCAAAACTCTTGCCTTTATCGATCGCCGGGCTCATGACCGGCGTCATTTGCAATCGATGTGTCGGCGTCGTTCCGCCGTAGTTTCCTAGCGGATCGAGCCGAGCATCGAGCGGTGAACCGGGCGTTCCAACCTGGTCGCCGGGCTCATTAAAATTGGCGGCGATGTCAGTCGTCCCGATCAGGTTATAACCTGCGGAGATCACGAGGAAGCCGGAGATGTCCGGTTGATTCACATTGCCCGCGACGATCGAATTGCGGATGGTTATCACTCCTGCACCATTACTCGCGACACCGCCAACCACACTTAGCCCGGATGCTCCGTTGTTAGTAATGGTTGATCCGGTGATCGTTGTCGGGCCGAGGGCATAAATGCCGCCGACGTTGTAGCCGAAACTCGTTTTTGTGTTGTCGGAAATCGTCGAATTATTGATATTCAGGGTGCCGTCGCTGTGAATGCCGCCGGCCCCGCTCGTGGAAAATGTTCCTATATTGCGAGAGACCGTACTGTTCAAAACATTTAACGTCCCGCCGCCGGCATTTTTGATCCCGCCGCCGGAACCACCGGACGCAACGTTGTCCGTAACGTGGCAGTTCCTAACCGTCGTGACGCTGCCGAAGGTCGATATGCCGCCGCCATCGCCCAGCACATCTCCGCCGCTGATGGTTAGGCCGTTGAGATCAACGACGAGTCCGATCGCGACCGCGATCACGCGGTATTTATTCGGCCCGGTCGACGGGCCTCTAATCGTCAATAAATTTGCTCCGGGGCCGTCGATCGTTATGCTCTTTTCGATCAGCAGCGTGCGGAACCCGGCCGCGTCGGCCAGCAGTATCGTCCTCGCCGAACTAAACAGCGGTGTCGCAAACACAATGTTATCGCCTGAGATCGCGGCGGCCGCGATCGCCTCACGAAGCGAGCAATCGCTATTGCAGGAACCATCTGCCGTATCGGCCGTTTTAGTGACAGTCCACGTAGCTGCACTCACGGTTGCGGCGGAGACGACAAAGATCATTGAGAGGAATATTAGGCATTTTGAGATGTTTTTCATTGTTTTATATGTGTCAGGCAGCAAGCGTGCGCAGCTCCAAAAGGTTTTCTTTAACGATGTACCGAGTGGCACCGGCGTCGCGGGCGGCATCGCGAAGATTTGGGTTGTCATGGTCTGTAACGATCGCGATCCGGGCTAAAGGATAGGCCGCGATGATCTCGCGAGTCGCGGCGATGCCGTCCATGCCGGGCATCTCGATATCCATCAGCACCCAATCGGGCGAGTGTTCGCGATACGAAATGAGGGCGCATTTTCCATCGCCGCACTCAAAAATGGTGTTGCCCGTTTTTCGCACGATCTGTCTGATCAGGCGACGCATTTCGAGGTTGTCTTCAACGATCAAAAGTTTCATCGAGTACAGTTATAACGCGCACGGCTAGACGAGCACATGAGCAAAAGTGCTCAATTTACTTGGGTATTTATGCCTATTTTTATTAAGTAATATTACCTACTCAGGCGAACTCGCTTTTATTCTTGATCGCGAATTTTACGAGGGCGTGCGAACCCTGCAGGTCGAGTTTTTGGCATATATTGGCGCGGTGATTTTCGATCGTTCGCGGGCTGACACCGAGTTCGGCGGCGATCTCTTTGCTGGTTTTTAGTTCCGAAAGCAGGAACAGTATGCGTCGCTCGGCCGGCGTCAGATCGGAGATGCCCGCCCGCATGCCCAATGAACTCGAATGGCGTGAACGGTTCAGCAAATACGACGACATCGACGGGCTAAAATAGTCCTTTCCGACCGCGACCGCCTTGATACATCCGACGATCTCCGACGCGGCACCGTCTTTCAAAACATAGCCGCGAACGCCGAGATCGATCGCCTGATTAAAATGCGTTTCGTCGCGGTGCATGGTGAGAATGATCACACGCACCGTCAAGTTTGACCTTTGCAGTTCGCGGGCGACACCAAAGCCGTCGATCTCGGGCATATCTAGATCGAGTACGGCAACATCGGGTGTTAGCTCGTTGATCTTTTCCAAGGCTTCGCGACCGTTTTCAACCTCGGCGACGATCATAATGCTCGGATCTTTCTCAATCACACTCTTTAGACCGCTGCGAAATATCGGGTGGTCGTCGGCGATAATTATCCTTGTTGCACTCATTTATTTTTCGCCTGTAGGAACGGTTATAGATATCCGCGTGCCTTTCTCGGCGGTGGATCTGATCTCGCACGTTCCGCCGAGCATCCTCATGCGTTCGGCCATACCGACGAGTCCGAAACCACCACGCGAATCGCCGTCGCGTACAACAGAGCTATCGAAACCGCTTCCGTTGTCGCTGATAACCATATTAATCAATCTGTCACCTCGTTCAACTGTCAACGACGCGGTGGCAGCCCCGGAATGTTTGAGAATGTTATTGACGCTCTCCTGCACAACACGATAAATATTAGTTTCGGTCTCGGTCGGAAAGACCTCGTCGATATCGGCGACATCGATCGTGGTTTCGATATTTGCCACCTCCGAAAGCCTTCCGAAAATTGCCTCGAGCGTTTTCGTCAGCCCAAAACGGCTTATCTGATACGGACGTAGATTATAAGATATCTCGCGGCATTCTTCGATCGCACCGCTGGCTGAGTCGCTCAGTTCCTGCAGTTGCTCCTTGACGATCTCTGGTTCGTCGAGATCGCTCAGTGCAAGAAACGCCCGGTTTTTGATTATCAGCAAACTCTGCCCGATTGAATCGTGAAGCTCCGACGCGATCCGCTGCCGTTCCTGCTCTTGCGATGCAAGCAGTTTGCGTGAAAAATCCTCTTGCTGTTTGCGTGACCTCTTTAGCCGACCGATCCGCTGACGATAGACAAAATAGGACGCTCCGCCGACTAAAAATATGGTCAATGCCAAAAACCACCACGTCCGGTAATACGGCGGCCGCACAATTATTTTGAGATCGGCACCGCTATCGTTCCAAACGCCATCAGCGTTTGCCGCGGTCACCTGAAACGTGTAACTTCCCGGCGGCAGATACGAAAAATACGCAGTCCGCCGATTGGCGGCATCGACCCAGTCTGTCTGCAAACCTTCGAGCCTATACTTGAACCGAACAAATTCTGGCTTTACAAAGCTGAGGCCGGTATAGGTTATTTCCAGATTATTCTTATCGGGTGCGATATCGATCTCACCGCCCAGACTATACTCTTTGCCGTCGACCCGAGCGGATTCGATCACAACAGGTGGTGCGAGCGGATTTATTTTTATCTCATCCGGATCGATGACGGCCACGCCGCCCTGCGTCGGAAACCACAGTTTGCCGTCCGCAGCCTTAATGCCCGACGGCTGCTGGCCGCCGTTGCATTCGGTTTCGCGCAGTCCATCAGCCTTGCCAAGGGGAATCGATTCGATCCGCGAGATTTTATTGTCTGCAAAATCATTAAGCTGGCTCTTCGCGACACGATATATGCCGCGGTTGCAGCTCATCCAAAGGTTATCGCGGCTGTCCTCCAATATCTGAAAAACGCCGTCGTTAAAAAGCCCGTCGTTCGAACGGTAGATCGTGAATTGCCCGTCCTTTAAACGCGTCAATCCGCCGTCGTAGCTGCCGATCCAAAGAACTCGGTCAGCGTCCTCATATAGCGACCGAACCAAATTACTCGAAAGCCCGTTCGCGGTCGTGTATGACGTAAATTTGCCATCACTATATTTTGCAAGGCCGCTATATGTACCGAACCACAGAGTTCCATCGATGGACTCGTGAATGACCTTCACATCGTCGCCCGGCATCCCGTCGGCGGTCGAAAATCTCGTGGTATGTCCATTCGCAATGCGGAAAAGACCGGCGTTCGACGCAAACCACATCGAGCCGCTTCGATCCTGATGGATGTCCATATACCCGGCCTTCGTGCCGAGTGTATCGGTGAATTCCGAAATTTTATTATCCTCGATCTTAAAGACACCGCCCCAATAGCCGAACCACATGACGCCCGCCGAGTCCTGAGCGATCGATGTGACGGTGTTTAGGAATCGCTCCTTTCCCGCGATCTCAGTAAATTTATTTTCCGCGAACCGCGTCAGATCGCCGCCTAGCCAGACGGAATTGGAGGTGTCCTGAAAGATTGGATATATTGTTTTCGAAGCGAGGCCGTCATCTGTCGAATAGAACGTAATGCTCTGATGGTTGAGACGGTTGAGGCCCTTGAGATATGTTCCGATCCAAATGTTGCCTTCTTTATCCTCAAAGACGGAGGTCAGCGAGTTTTCCGACAATCCCTGCTTGTCGGTCACCCGCTTTATCTCGCCGTTTTTCGAAATTACGATGGCTCCTTGACTGGACGCTGCCCACAGATTGCCTTCGCGATCCTCGATCTCGACCGAGGCGTCATTGAGCGGCTGTTCGCTTTCGATGGGGTGAGAGATCAGCTTTTCATTCTCCAGCGAGAAAAGACCCGCGTTGACTGTTCCGATCCAGATCCGTTTGCTACTGTCTTCGAAAATACGGCTGATGGTTGAGTTTCGCTCGGTGTCGGGCAACCGGAAAACGATCGATTTTCCGCTCGCGAAGCGATAGAGACGGTCTTCATTCGAGTACCACATCTCGCCGGTTTTACTCCAGCGAATGATGCTGTCTTTGGTCTCGTCCGCGACCGCCGCTCGCGGTACGAAGCTGTCACCGTTCCACTCGAGAATTCGTTCAGTCGTCATCACGATAAGGTTGCCGCTTTGGTTGAGTGCAAAATTCCAGATCGGCTTTCTCGAATCGTCGACGACAAAATCCTGAAACCTGCCATCGCGATATCTCGTCACGCTGCCGTTTTCGGTGCCGACCCACAGCGTATTGCTGCGGTCTATGAGGCCTCGCGTGAATCTATTAGTCTCGATGCCCTGAGTATTATTCTTATTAAAGACAGTGAACCTGACACCGTCGAAACGCACCATGCCGTCGAGCGTCGCCAGCCACAAATAGCCATCCGCCGTCTGCACGATCGAGTGAACCGTATTCTGCGGCAAACCGTCGTCCGTCGTCCAACTCTGCACCTGATACTTAGATAAAACGGTGGAATACGACACCAGAATGAAAGCGATCGTTATGAGCGTAGAGATAAAATTTCGCACGTTAAAATGAAGTTGATCTCAGTGTAGCTGCCCTTTTTCGGCACTGTACGGATAATGCGATCGTCGTCTTTAGCGGCGGTGCCGCCGCCCTAGCGTTTGGAGGTTGAGAAAAGGATGTATTCGGAATACCCGACAGGGGCTGGGCCTGCAAAATTACAATTCTCTAAGCGGATCTATCAAGTTCGATCCCTTGAGCAACTACACTAATATCTTTGGTCGCGACATGAAGAACGATCTCGACGACAGCCCTGTTTGGGAGATCGTGCGGTTGAAGAAAAACTTGACCTCCGGATAATCGACCTACGCAGATTCTTTCTGTCGCCCATATCACCCTTGTGACCGTGATCAAGAACGCAATCGGGGTCGTCCCTGAAAAAGTGAAATTCTCAATGCGGAACTGTTCATTTGCTCGCGTGAGCGATCAAACTTGTCCGACTGGTCGCGGAGTGAATAACGATCTCGATAACAACGGCGATCTTGAGATTGTGCGGTCTAAGAAAAACTGTTAGTCCCGTTTCCGGAACTACGTAGATTCTTTTGGTTGCCTATATCGCCTTTGTGACCGTGATACAACACGGATCTTATTGCGAGCGTTCGACGAAGCCGACTAAGGTTCTGAGGGCGACGGCGGTTGGGCCTTTGGACATGTGAGGTTTGGCGGTATCGATCCAGGCGGTTCCGGCTATGTCGAGGTGGGCCCATTTTGCTTTGTCGATAAATTCCTGAATGAACACCGCTCCCATGATCGTCCCGGCCTTGCCGCGAGGACCGATGTTTTTGATGTCAGCGATGTCGGACCGGATCTGTTTGCTGTATTCGGCACTGAGCGGTAATTGCCAGAATCCTTCGCCGGTTTCTTTGCCGCAGGCGATGATCTCGTCGACCAGTTCTTGATCGGTTCCCATGATTCCCGTATTTTGATCGCCCAGAGCAACTATAACCGCTCCGGTCAGCGTTGCCATATCGATGATCGTTGTCGCACCTTGCTTTTCGGCGTACGCGACCGCGTCAGCGAGAACTAAACGTCCCTCGGCATCTGTATTTAGGATCTCGATGGTTTTACCGTTCATCGCGGTCACTACGTCGCTTGGACGCGAAGCACTGCCGTCAGGCATATTCTCGACCGCTGCAACTATTCCGATGACCGGGACACTTGGCTTGAGAAGAGCGATCGCACGCATTGCGCCTATAACAGTCGCACCGCCGGACATGTCGTACTTCATCGCATCCATGCCCTCACCCGGTTTGAGCGAAATGCCGCCGGTGTCGAATGTGATGCCTTTACCGACTAACGCAAGCAGTTCTCCTTTCTTGCCGGTGCTTTTCGTCGGAGTGTATTTGAGAACGATCATTTGTGCCGGTTGTGTCGAACCGATCGAAACGCTCATCAACGAACCCATGCCGAGCTTGGTCATTTTGGCTTCGTCGAGTATCTCGCATTTGAGGCCAGTTTCTTTCGCCATCGCGGCTGCCCGCTTGCCCATTTCGGTCGGATGAAGAATGTTAGGCGGTTCATTGGCAAGATCGCGGGTGAAGTTCATCGAATCGCCGATCGCCTGACCACGGGCAATACCGTTCTTGAGATCCGCCGGTTTTGCACCTTCTACGCAGACGACGAGTCCGTCGACAATCTTGTCTTGTTTGTCTTTGGTCTTGTATTTATCTAACTCGAATTGGCTGGTAATGAATCCGCTAACTGCCTGTTGAGCAACGTCTATCGCCGACGCTTCGCTGCGGGCGAGAAGTGCGAAACTTTTTACGTTGAGTTTGCGAAGACAGCGGGTTGCTGTTCCAGAAACGCAGGCAACGGCGGCCGCTGTGTACTCTGCTTTTTCACCGACGCCGACGAGCAATAAGCGGCTTGCTTTGACTTTCCCGGTGGCTGCAAATCGCAGGAGAACAGTTTGGCCGGCTTCGCCCTTGAACTCTTCTGATTTGATGACTGCCGCGATGAGGCCGCCGGTCCATTTATCCAATTCGTTAAGTTCGCCACTCGAAGCTTTTTCGCCCTTAAAAACGGCAACAGCCAAGGCATCAACATTTGCCTCGGTAAAGTTTGCGGAGATTCCCTGAAATTTCATTAATACCTCAATAAAGTCTTCTTCAATTTGTCTTAAACCACTTTAATATCTATAACTTATCTCAGCTTTTCTTTCAACTGTTGCTGCGTGTCTTTCTCGACGGCCTTTTTCATTTCCGTCTCGCGTTTGTCATAGAGTTTCTTGCCCTTTGCAACGCCGACCTCAAGTTTTATTCGGCCATTCTTCCAATAAATGCGGGTAACGACCAACGTCATCCCTTTCTGCGTGGTTTCCTTTTCAAGCCTCGTGATCTCTTTGCGATGAAGCAGAAGTTTGCGTGATCGAAGCGGATCGTGGTTCTGTTTATTACCGTGCGAATAGGGCGAAATGTGTGCGTTAAAGAGCCAAACCTCGCCGTCCTTGATCGAAACGTACGAATCTTTGAGCTGAATGCGCCCAGTAATAATGCTTTTGACTTCCGTTCCGACGAGAACGGCACCGGCCTCGAATTTATCCAGAATGATGTATTCGTGATAGGCCTGTCGGTTGTTTAAAATTTCGCCATCAAAAGACATAAACCTATATTTTGCCTGTGTGTAGAGAGATTCGCAAAGGTGTTTGACAATCAAGCGGGCGGACACGTAAATTATTAGTACGCTGGGAGATCGTCTAATGGTAGGACTGCAGTCTCTGGATCTGCCTATCGGGGTTCGAATCCCTGTCTCCCAGCCAAATTCTTAAGCAGGCAGTAGCAGGCGGCAGAAGGCAGGACTTGCTTTTTATTTGCCAATTGCTACTGCCTTTTACTTGCTCTTTATGGACACTTGGCACGAAACTGAAGTTCGCGTTCGCTACGCGGAAACCGACCAGATGGGAATCGTGCATCACGCTAGCTACTTGGTCTGGTTCGAAGTCGGCCGAAGCGATCTATGCCGTGACAAAGGGTTTTCCTATAAAGAAATGGAAGACCAGGATAATGCTTTGATGGTCGTCGCCGAGACCTATTGCCGGTATAAATCGCCCACCTATTACGAAGACGTTTTGACCATTCGCACCAAGGTAGGTGAAATGCGTAGCCGGAGTTTGCGATTCTACTACGAAGTTCATCGGGCAACCGATGGCGTGCTTGTCGCCGAAGGCGAAACTCTTCACATAGTTACCGATAAAGATCGAAAAGTAATATCACTTCCGGCGTATTACCGCGAACGCCTGGTCGACGAAACGCAGAATGCATTTCCTGCCGACCAGGCCCCCAGCTAAAATTTCCTCAAACTGATCGATCTAGTCGATTCAATTCACAACTTGAAACTGTTAACCCCTGCCTCTAAACTAAATCCATGCCCGGAACCGATCGAGCGGAGCTTTATTTCATCGCAGCGACGATGTTTCTGATCCTTGTGATCTGTGCAGTCGCAGTTTATTTTTTCTTTAAGACCTATAAAAAGGAAATGAAAGAGAAAGAACTGCGTAATGCTGAAAAGGCAAGGAAGGCTCGGGAATCGAGAGTTTCGAAAGATTAATTATGCCCCACCCAAATATACTTGATCCCGGAAAGACGGCACTCGTCGTCGTGGACATTCAGGAAGGTTTTCGGAATGCGATACCTGATTTTGCATTGGTCGCGTCGCGGGCATCAACAGTTGTTCGGGGATTTCAGGCTCTCGAGTTGCCGGTCGTAGTAACCGAACAGTATCCACAGGGCCTCGGGCGAACTGCTGAGGAAGTGCAGTTCATTTTACCGGACGGATTTGAACCCTTCGAAAAAACTGCGTTCAGCTCGTGTGGCTCAAACTTACTTCTCGAAAAGTTGAACGACCTTGGCATTCGGCAGGTCGTATTGTGCGGTTTGGAAACGCACGTTTGTGTCAATCAAAGCGCCCATGACCTGATCGACAAAGGTTTCCAGGTTCATATTTTAATTGATGTTGTCGGATCACGGTTTGACCATGACAAGAGGGCAGGACTGCAGAAAATGAAGGCCTCCGGTGTCATCTCGTCATCCGCCGAGATGGCATTGTTCGAACTGATGAGGGATGCGAAGCACGAGAAATTCAAGGAAATACAGAGCTTGATCAAATAATCTCGCTTTCAATTCATTCCTGACGGGGTCTTTCTATCTCATATGCTTTCTCTCTGAAGTCAGATAGCATTCCTTTGAATCCTAAGTTCTTAGATCAATTAATGGCCGGTGGGGAATTGCCGACCGGCGGATATGTTTTAAATGGATATTTTATCTTCATTGAATGCGCAACAGATCGAGGCGGTGAAAGCGACCGAAGGCCCGCTGCTTATCCTTGCCGGAGCCGGTTCAGGTAAGACCCGCGTTATCACGGTACGCATTGCGTACCTCATCAAAGAAAAGCAGGTCGCTCCTCATAATATTCTTGCGGTCACGTTCACTAACAAGGCTGCGGGCGAGATGCGCTCGAGGGTCACCGATCTCATTAAAGACGAAAGACTCAATTCGAATCCGTTGATCTCCACTTTTCACAGTCTTTGCGTTCGAATTCTTCGCCAGGATATCGAAAAGCTCGATGAGGGATATAACAAGTCTTTTACGATATACGACACCGACGATTCGAATAAGGTCGTTAAAGCGTGTATCAAGGATCTCGGTCTCGATGAAAAGCAGTTAAATGCCCGTACGATTAGAGGGGCAATCAGCGGCGGTAAAAATCGTGGCGAAGATTCGGAGATGTTCGCGTCAAAGATCGAGTACGGTGATGAGAAGCGAGCGGCAATGGCTAAGGTCTTTAAAATGTACGACCAGCGTCTGAACACCGCGAACGCTTTGGATTTTGACGATCTGCTTATCAAGACCGTGAAATTGCTTCGTAAATCGCCAGAAACCCGCGAGAAATACAACGACCGGTACAAATACATTCTGGTTGATGAGTATCAGGACACGAACGCGTTACAGTTCGCGATGATCAGTTTTCTGACTGAGAAGCAGCAGAATATTTGCGTGGTCGGTGACGATGCCCAAAGCATTTACGGATTCAGGCAGGCCGATATTCGCAATATTCTTGGTTTTGAAGAGCATTTTCCAACTGCCAAAACGATCTTGCTAGAACAGAATTACCGCTCGACTCAGACGATCCTCGATGTTGCTCATGCGATCATCGATAACAACGTCAACCAAAAGAAAAAGAAACTCTGGACGGCAAATCCGGGCGGTGAACGGATATTTTACTATCAGGCATTCGATGCCGACGGCGAGTCGAGGTTCGTTGCATCTAAAATCGACGAGATCCGGAGACGTAAACCGGAAACGCGGATGGCGGTGCTCTACAGAACGAATGCGCAGTCGAGGCTTTTTGAAGAAGCCTTGCGGCGAATGCGGATCGAGTACAACATTGTCGGCGGATTTTCATTCTACGAACGCGCCGAGATCAAGGACGTTATCGCTTACCTAAAGCTGGCGATGAACCCGTTTGACGATATCGCTCTGTTAAGAGTGATAAACACGCCGTCACGAGGTTTGGGCAAGACAAGCCTTGACGAACTTCAGCGGCAAGCAAAGTCTGCGGGAATATCGCTTTGGATGACGATCGAGTCGATAACCGACCCTGCGTTTCCGCAAGCCGTAAACCTGACACCGAGGGCGAAGGAGGCCATGCGTGCATTTCGTAAGGTTCTCGAAAACCTCATCACCAAAGTCACTGAAACTGCTGGCTCCGACAAATCCGTTTCCGATGTTGTGATCGCAGCGATAGAAGACACTGGGTACGCTAACACTCTAAGGATTGAGAATTCCGATGAATCACAGGCGAGACTTGAGAACCTTGAAGAACTCGTCAATGCCGCGGTCGATTACGACAAGCAGGAAGAGAACGGTTTGCGGGATTTTGTCGACCACGCGGCTTTAACCTCCGACACGGACAAATATGACGGAACTGCCGGCGTGACGCTGATGACCGTTCACATGGCAAAGGGCCTGGAATTTCCCGTCGTTTTTCTCGTTGGATTGGAAGACGGTATCTTTCCCCATTCCCGTTCCGTGAATGATCCAAAGGAATTGGAAGAAGAAAGACGTCTCGCCTACGTCGCGATCACTCGTGCCGAAAATCTACTTTTTGTGACCCACGCTACGCGGCGGCGGACCTACGGTGAAGAATTCATTTCGGAACCATCTCAATTTTTAAATGAGATGCCGCTCGAACTGATCGACGATCTTTCTCATGGAGCATCATGGCTCTCATACGCTCGCAGCACCACAACCATCGCGGCCAAAGCAACTCAAAGTGCTCTTCGTGGCGAAAGCCAACCGGTAAAGCCGAAGAATGCCTACACTGGAACGACCTATAACAACGCCGACGCCATCGCTGAGTTTTTCAAAAAGAAAGACATAACTCCGCAAACAATTGAACGCCCGTCAGCGGGCCAAGCTTTACGTGATTCCGTTATGCCTCGGAGCGATGAGGCGTTGAAAGTGCCGGTGAGCCCTGCCCGTGGTCCGTCCACCTCTGAAACGCCAAAGTCCTCTGATCGAAAGGTAGCGGAAACTAGTAAAACTTCGGGCTCAAATGGTCTGATACCCGGTTCACATGTGGTACACAGTAAATACGGTCGCGGACTCGTCCTGCGGAGAGAAGGTTCGGGCGACAACGTTAAACTGACAGTGAGTTTTCCGGGTTTTGGACAGAAGAAGTTGATCGAAAAATATGCCAATTTGGAACGGGATTAAGGCATCCCGGCTGGTTCCTTCCCTTGGTAGATGCATTGACTCGATCAATCGTGGCTGATACTGTTGAAGAAAATAAGGGGGAATTTCAATGCTAAATATTAATTTTCTACGGCCGATGACTTCGTTATCGTTGTTTTCCGCGCTGTTTATGTTAGCCGCGTGTGGGGCTCAGTCCGGGGTGACCAACGTCAACCTTGCAAACGCCGGGACAAACTCGTCAAACTCCGGCGGGAATACGACCACCGCCAACTCAACCAACAGCAACTGGACTGCAGCAACGACAGTGGTCTCGGAAGCTAAAGAACCCGAGGCCTATCAGGCCACAGTCAGTCTACATTTCGAGGCGATCGCCGACAGCAAAAATACGGCGTTGCCGGATTTGATCGCAAAGGTTGCCCGCAGCGGCAGCGACCGGCTAATGGAGTTTACCATGCCGGCCGGCGGTCGCGTGATATTTCTCGACAAAGGTGGAAAGAACTATCTCATTCTGCCTGAGAAGAAACAGTACGCTGAACTAAACGCCGAATCGCTGGGTTTTGAGGTTCGTCGTCTGCTGCTTCCGGAGCAAATCGTGCAGCAAGCAAAATCCGTTCCGGGTATGCGACGTGTCGGCGAAGAAAAATATAAAGGGCGCGACGCGATCAAATATGCGTACGCCGCAACGGCGAATACGCAAACGCGCGCCGGTCAGGTGGATACAAATTCGTTTTTACTCGTCGATAAGGTAACTGGTTTGCCGCTTCGCTCAGAGACGGTCTCTCAATCGGAGGCCGGTGCCAATGTCCAAGGATTTAGCGGCGTGAAGGTGATAACCGAAATTAGGGATATTCAAACCGAAGTGCCGTCAGATCTTTTTGCCGTACCAACCGATCTTAAGAAGGTCGAAGATGAACAGATCAGAGCGCAGGTAAACTTACTTTTTAGTTCGGTTACGACCGTGATCGGGCAATTGATTACACAAGGCCAGCCGGTTCCAAGTCAGCAAAAGTCCCCGGCTCGGTAAATGTATTATGGGAAAGGTAGTCATTGGCGTTGTCATTGGGCTGATAGTGGGCGGGATTCTGACGTTTCTGTTATTTGTTGGAGTTCCGCGTGCCGCTCAGACTCCGGGCGTTCTAATTCAACCGCCCAGCGGGGAGCGACCAGCCGGTTCGGCCCAGATCGTACTAAAGCAGGCGTTTTTTAACGAAGTGCTGACAACGATCTTTCGCGATATGAACGATCCGGCATTCCCTTTGACGCTTACGGAAAATCAAACAAGGGTTGATCCTTCCGCTTATAAGCATGCGGCATATCAAACGGAGGCTTCTTGTGACGGAAAGATCACAATTCTCGAAGAGGCGAGCGGCGTACGCACATCTGTCCGTTTTGAAAATAATCGAATATCGGCTCCACTGGCATTTTCCGGAAGTTATAGCACCGTTGTGGGATGTATCCAGTTTACCGGCTGGGCTCAGACGAACCTCGAACTCCGCTTTGATAGTGCGACTCAGTCGGTCGTGGGCCGCATAAATGTCGAAACCGTAAATCTGGATGGTGTAAATCCGTTGATCAGCGGTATCGTCACGCCTCTTATCCAGACCACGCTTAACAACCGCGTCAATCCGA
>JBBRUA010000022.1:0-17677 GCA_038248245.1 Pyrinomonadales bacterium
GAGATATTTTCGACGGAATATAGGCGGACGCGGCAAACTGCTGAACCTCTTGCGAAGCTTCGCCGCAAAACGATTCAAACATACGATCCGGCAAAACATGCAGAATTTGTCGAGTTGATCCTAGGGAGTAAAACAAAGCGATTTGTCATCGTCGGACACAGTAACACGGTGCCGTTTCTCGCTAATCTGCTTGCCAAAAAAGAGGTCTTTCGACAGTTGCCAGATGCGGAGTATGGCGTTATTTGGATTATTCGGATGATAAACGGCGTCTTCAAAAAGATGGAGGTCTACCCGTACTGAGATGAAACACTTGCATGTCCTTTTCTTACTCTTTCTATCGACGGCCGCGACGTTCGCGCAGACCGCTAACCCAGCCGTAACTTTCTGGAGTGAGCTCCAAAAACTATGTGGAAAGGCGTATTCCGGCACGATTGCCGTCGATACCGCGAATAGCCCCGATTTCGCTAACAGGCCATTGGTAATGCATGTCCGTTCATGCGATAAAAACCGTATTCGAATACCGTTCTTTGTCGGCGATGACCGTTCGCGGACTTGGGTGCTGACGCGAAAGAATGGCCGAATCGAACTAAAACATGACCATCGCCACAAAGACGGAAAGCCGGATGCTGTGACAATGTACGGAGGCACATCTACGAACACGGGAATGGCAACGCGACAATTCTTCCCGGCGGACGATGAGACGGTGAGCGTCGTCGCTCCGCCCGCAGGCAATGCCCCCTCTGCGGCTGCCAACGTCTGGTGGATCGATCTCGTTCCCGGCGACTACTTCATTTATAATCTTCGACGGCTCGGATCTGAAAGGCTCTTCAGCGTGAAGTTCGACCTTAAAAATGCGATCGCCGCACCGCAGGCCCCGTGGGGATGGAAAGACTAAAATGCTATATCAGGTCTTCGATCCGCCGCCGATATTGGCACATTTCGTCGGCCAGCCATTTGAGGTAGACGAATGGGCGACCGCTGTTTTCGTAAAGCAGGAAGGAAAATGGCTATGCGTTCACAGCCAGATGACAGCGGCTAATAAGGAATGGGAGAGGAGATGAAGAAAAGAAAATGAATATTCCAGCAGGCCACCAGGCCGTGATGCCGTATTTGATGATGCAAAATGCCTCGGCATTTATCGATTTTATAAAGAACGTTTTTGACGCAAAAATGACTCACGAGAGCGAACGCGACGGTATCGTCGGGCATTGTGAAGCCCAGATCAGCGGCGGGACGATTATGTTCTCAAATAGCCGTGACGAGTGGAAGCCGCAGACCGCGAATATGTTCGTCTATGTCGAAAACGCCGACGAAACCTACGCCAAAGCGGTCGAAAACGAAGCCGAAACCATCATGCCGCCCGACGATCAGGAATACGGACGTAGTTGCGGCGTGACCGATCCGCACGGCAATGTCTGGTGGATAACGTCGGTGGAGAAAAAAAAACGAAGGCGGAGTTAATCAGCCGCAACGGGTAACGGTTCGCAACTATTTTTTGGTCTTTGCGAAGTAACCTTGCCGGTGGGCTACCTTAACCTTGTCTTTAAGCATCTGCGGATTGGCGAGTTGGATCTCGATCTTGCGGAACGAGCCGTCATACAATTGATTCGACGGCTCGTAAGCTATCAAATACTGTGAGCGCATCTCTTCCTCGATCTGTTTGAAAGCCTCACGGAGTTCACGTTCGTCTCTGGGGAAGAACGCTCGTCCGCCGGTTCTCTCAGCGATCTTATTCATCGAACCCTTATCGACGCCGCCATAAAAATTGTCGCCCACACCAATCGCATAAATAATCGCTTCAGACCTCAGGGCCGCCTGCACCGCCTCATCGAGTTTCTTTTTCCCCGATGTGTTAACGCCATCTGAAAGCAGAATTATCGCCCGCCTCGTTCTCTCAGGTGCAGGGCCCAGAACCTCGTCGGCTGTTATCCAGATCGAATCCCAGATCGCGGTCGAGCCTGCCGTCATCTGGTTATCACCGGATGCGGGAGGTGTGCCCGCTATCACCCCGCCGCCGATGTAGCCGGATGGAGCGACAAATTGAACGCGGTCGATCGCACGGCGAAGTCGCGTCATATTGTTCGTCATTCCCTGCTCAAGGGTCGATTCGCCGGTGAATGAGACGATCGAGACTTCGTCCTTAGCCGGACGAACGACCGACTCGAGAAATGAGATCGCAGCGGATTTTTCTTCCGGCAGTGTTCGCTCTTGAGAAATACTTGTATCGATCAGTATCGCAAGACTTAGCGGCAGGTCGACCTGTTTTGAAAAAGAGGTAATTTCTTGGACCTGGCCATTCTCGAGCAGTTTCACATCGCCCTGTTTGAGATTGGTCAGCAAACGCCGGTTACGGTCTTGGGCTGTAAAGAGAACGTTGACTACCTCAGTATCGACCTTGATGACCTCGTCGTCTTCGTTTATGGGAGTCGGGGTCGGGGTCGCGAAGGTCGCCGTTGTTTTCGGATTGGCTGTCTGAGCTTCGGTGAAAGAAAGTCCGATGACCGATACCAAAAAAAGGCCGAAACTAAATGCCGCTAATACTATATTTTTTCGCGAAACCATTTTCCGTGACTCCTAATGCCTATTTCAGGCTGTCCTTGACCGCCCGATAGCTCGATTTGGTCCTGATCTTCATGTCTTTGCCCTTATCGTCGGCAAACCGAACCTCGATCTTGCGAACCTTACCATCGTAATTCTGATTGGCTGGGCGATAAGTGATGATATACTGCGAACGAAGCTCTTCGGAGATCTTTTTGAACGCCTTTTCGAGAGCATACATATCGCCGGTAAAAAACGCCTCGCCGCCAGTGTCCTCGCAAAGCTGAACGAGGTATTTATCGCCCTTATCATTCACCGTTCCCGCCTCGACGCCCGGAACCGTGCCTAGAAATCCGGCCTTCGTTGAGATGCCAAAGATCGTCGTCTCGGTTCGCTGGGCAATGTCGATCGCGTCTTTCAGCTCGGCCCGACTGAAGGTGTCGTCGCCGTCCGTTATAACGACGATCACTCGACGGCCGGGAACGTTCCTCAGTTTTTCATCCGAAAACTGCCAAACTGCATCATACAAAGCCGTTTGCGATCCGGGCTTTTTAACTTTATCGACTGCTCGGTCGAGCAGATCGAGTTTGTCCGTGAAATCCTGCCTTAGAACAACCTCGTGGTCGAATGTCATAAAGGCGGCTTTATCCTTGCGCAGACGTGTAACTGTGTAAATAAAGTTCTTTGCAGCTTCTTTTGAAAACGTGATCTTACCTGCGGCTGACGGCGACGTATCCATGAGGACACCAACGTAGACCGCCGGATTCGTCTTTTCATCGGAGAAGAAGGTTACTTCCTGCTCGACACCGTCCTCGAAAACCTTAAAATCACCACGCTTCATTCCCGGCACGAGTAACTTCTTTTGCGTAACCGTGACCGGAAGCCGCACCTCAAAGGTTTTCGTCGCGCCGGAATCATCCGTCACCACCGGTGTAGCGGTCGGAACAGGCGTTTGCGCAGATAAGCCGCCGGCACAAATTAGAACGAACAAAAAAGTGGAAATGTAGATAAAACGGTACATTGATCTCATAACTTGATACGCTGGTTTCGATGCGATTCGGACTGCCTATGTTGCCTTTGTCCCAAACACGAAGTATAGCAAAATTGACGTTCAGCATACACGCCGAGCGCCGTGCATCGCTTTTTGCGGAAGTGCGGCTTTGCGCGTCCGGATCGTTTCGAGTAACAATTGCTAAGACACATGAACGTAAATATTTTTAGAGAATACGACATACGCGGAATTGTCGGCGACCATCTGACCGACGAAACTGTCGAAACACTGGGCAGGGCGATCGGCACTTTTTTTAATAGTTATAATGCTAAACGCATAGCGATCGGCTATGACGCCCGGGTCAGTTCGCCGCGGTTTTGTGAGCTGTTGACGACAGGTTTTACTTCGTGCGGACTCGATGTTGTACTCGTCGGCATGGTGCCGACACCGGTTTTATACCACACCGTTTACACCCGCGATGTCGACGGCGGCGTGATGATCACCGGTTCGCACAATCCGCCAGACCACAACGGATTTAAGATCTGTCTCGGAAAGGCAACGCTCTTTGGCGAGCAAATTCAGGAGATAAAGGAGATCGCCTTGTCAGAACCGTCTGCGTTAGCCGGCGGCGAAGTTCGCGGCTCTATTGAATCGTGGGAGGTGCTGGACGAATATCGACGAGACATCGTTTCGAGAATATCGCTCGGAAACCGAAAGCTAAAAGCGGTCGTCGATTCGGGAAACGGCATGGGCGGCGTTACAGGCGTGCCGGTGTATCGCGAACTTGGTGTCGAACTCATCGAGCTTTTTACCGAACCTGATTCAAGCTTCCCCAACCATCACCCCGATCCGACCGTGACCGAAAATCTTGAAGACACGATACGCACCGTACGTGAAACCGGCGCCGACATCGGTATCGCATTCGACGGTGACGGCGATCGCATCGGCGTCGTGGACGAAATGGGCCGAATAATCTGGGGCGACGAGTTGATGATCCTTCTCTCCCGCTCGGTGCTCGCCGAAAACCCCGGAGCAACGATCATCGCGGAGGTGAAATGTTCGCAGACGCTCTACGACGACATCGCCGCTCATGGCGGAAACGGTATTATGTGGAAGGCCGGCCACTCGATCATCAAGTCAAAAATGAAGGAGACCTCGGCCGCCCTCGCCGGAGAAATGAGCGGCCATATCTTCTTCGCCGACAGGTTTTACGGTTTTGACGACGCGACCTACGCCGGAGCGAGAGTTCTGGAAATTCTCTCAAAAACCGACAAAACGCTTTCCGAATTACTCTCCGACATTCCAAAAACCTACTCAACTCCGGAACTGCGCACCGACTGCTCCGACGAAACAAAATTCAAAGTAGTAGCCAAGATCGCCGACCACTTCGCCAAAATAAACGAAGTAATAACAATTGACGGCGCGCGAATAATATTCGAACACGGCTGGGGCCTCGTCCGTGCTTCGAATACTCAGGCGATATTGGTTTTAAGATTTGAGGCAGATTCGGATGAAAATTTAAGTGAGATTCGCGAAACCGTAGAAGCAATGGTCGCCGAATTTATCGTATTGAGTGAATAAACTGAGAAATTACTTTACGGCAACAGTTTTCGTGATTGTGGATCCAATAACACCGTTACCGTCATCTACACCAACGGATATAGAATAAATACCCGGCGGAACTCCGTTCAGATCCCACGCCACTTGTGACCCTCTGCCAATTATCTTGCCGCCGGAAATGGTGTAGACGTATGTTAGCACATCATTCTCCGCGTCGATAGCTTTTGTAGATACAGAAATTGACTTACCAGTAGTCCCAGATATCTCATCTAAGCTAAGAGCTAAATCGACAACATTTGCGAAATTATTTACCAGAATACACACTGGCGGTTCAAACTCAGATTCAGGATACCAGCTCGATTTCGCATAAAACTCTTTAATCAGATCATTATTGTCGCAAAGTCTTTTCTTATTCGCGGAAGCCGGAAACAGGAAGATCTTGTTTACGCCGTCTTCGTCCGATTGAAACGCCACACCAGCGCTCTTGTCGTGGAAAATAACCGATTCAGGCTCGGCTTCGTGTCGTTGTTGCTTCGTAAATTTGGAAAGATCGAAACCGATATCGGCAAGATCGATCGTGTTCGTTGGCTCTATTTCGATCCTAACTACCTTCCACTCATCAACACTCCAGAGATCTTCGTATTCTTCGTAATTCGGGTCTTCTCCACAGATTCCGCTCGCGTAAGTTACCTCAATATCGACCTCGTCGTTAGAGAATCTTTGATAGCGATCTTCATCATCGAAAGTCGTGTTGTAATTTGCAAAGATCTTTCTGACGTCGCCGCGGTTAGAAACGAGAAGTTTGACCTGTTTCACATCGCGGAGAGCAACCTTCACCGTTTGTGCAGAGGAGAGCCCGCCCAATAATAGAATAAGTAATAAAACAATCAGCAAATTTCTCATGATCTTCCTTATCGTCAACATATCAATACAAGATCACGATTTTCAAGCTAACTCTCATTCACCTTTAGCACCGCCAGAAACGCTTCTTGCGGGATCTCGACGCGGCCTACTTTTTTCATTCGCTTTTTGCCTTCTTTTTGTTTTTCGAGCAGCTTGCGTTTGCGTGAAATGTCGCCGCCGTAGCATTTGGCGATGACGTTTTTGCCCATGGCTTTGACGGTTTCGCGGGCGATGACCTTGTTGCCGATGGCGGCCTGGATAGCGACCTCGAACATTTGCCGCGGGATGAGTTCTTTCATTTTCGCGGTCAAAAGACGGCCTTTGGAAGTGGCGGTGTCGGAGTGCAGGATCAGCGAAAGTGCATCGACAGGCTCGCCGGAGACGAGCACGTCGAGCTTGACCAATTTGCTTTCGCGATAACCGGAGACATGATAATCGAGCGAAGCGTAGCCCTTCGAAACGCTCTTCAGGCGGTCGTAAAAATCGAGGACGATCTCATTTAACGGCAGATCATAGATGAGCATTACGCGGTCGGTCGTGATGTATTCGAACTTCCTCTGAACGCCGCGTTTCTCGTCAAGCAGCGGTAGAATACCGCCGAGATAGGCATCGTTTGTCAGGATCGTGGCTTCGATGAAAGGTTCTTCGATCTTTGTGATGCGACCCGTGTCGGGCATTTTTGACGGGCTATCGATCTCGGCGACCTCGCCGTCGGTGGTCGTCACGCGGTATCGAACGCCGGGTGCGGTGGTGATGAGTTCGAGGTTGAATTCCCGCTCGAGCCGTTCCTGAATGATCTCCATGTGCAGCAAACCCAAAAAGCCGCAGCGGAAGCCAAAGCCCAGTGCGGTGGAGCTTTCCGGCTCATAAAAGAAGGACGAATCATTGAGGCGCAGTTTGTCCATCGCATCGCGAAGGTCTTCGTATTGAACGGCGTCGATCGGATAAAGTCCGGCAAAGACCATCGGCTTTACTTCTTTAAATCCCGGAAGAGCTTCAGTAACAGGACGTGCTGCATCAGTGATCGTGTCACCGATCTGCACGTCCGCGACGGTTTTGATCGACGCAGTGAGAAAGCCGACCTCGCCCGGGCCGAGTTCGCCGATCGGAGTCGGTCGCGGGCGGTTAACGCCGATCGTTTCGGTTAGATATTCTCGGCCCGTATTAAAGAACTTGATTTTCGTTCCCTTCTTGAGCGTTCCGTCAATCACACGAAAAAGCACGATAACGCCGCGATACGAGTCATACCAACTGTCAAAGATCAGAGCTTTGAGCGGTGCACTTCGGTCACCCTTCGGAGGCGGTATTCTCGCAACGATGGCTTCGAGTACGTCTTCGATGCCGATGCCGCTTTTGGCGGATGTCAGAACTGCCTGGCTGGCGTCGAGGCCGATGATGTTCTCGATCTGTTCCTTGATACGATCGGGTTCGGCGGACGGCAAGTCGATCTTGTTGAGGACGGGGACGAGTTCGAGGTCGTTCTCGATGGCGAGATATGTATTGGCGAGCGTCTGTGCCTCGACGCCCTGCGATGCGTCAACGATAAGCAGAGCTCCTTCGCACGCCGACAACGAACGCGACACCTCGTATGAAAAATCTACGTGCCCCGGCGTGTCGATCAAATTGAGAACGTAATTTTTCCCGTCTTTAGCCGTGTAATCGAGACGGACGGCGTGCGACTTGATCGTAATGCCGCGTTCGCGTTCGAGATCCATATCATCGAGCAGCTGCGCCTCCATATCGCGTTCGGCGACCGCACCCGTTATCTGTAAAAGGCGGTCGGCAAGCGTCGATTTGCCGTGATCGATGTGGGCAATGATTGAAAAATTGCGTATCTGCTTAGAATCCATAACCAGTAACAATCGCGAAATGAAAAGTATAACAATAGCAAAACTATCGAACTCACGCATTAAGCGGCCACGACAGAACGTAAGTGGCCCAGCGCACATATCTTCGTGCTATCTGAATCCGAACGCTTTGATTAGGCGAAATTCAGCACATCGAACGAATGTTAAAAAATTGTCGTTGTGTGCGATAGAAGACATATGTTAGATAGTTGTGATGCGACAATAGGGCATTCGATGGTGCAGTGAATTAGTAATTCACAATCACGGTTTGCTTAGAACGAACCGGAAAGTTTTTTTAATCGGAAATCGGATAGATGGGTATTTCGCCTGCAGAAAAGTTTGCGGGCACATCTACCGAAGACGTAATGCGTTTTCCAAAACGATATCATTCAAAATTTCTGAATTAAGATCGAAATTTTGAATGTTTTTAGGGCGGCCGCCGCCTAATTTCAAGGAGGATAATATGGATAGATTCTTTCGTTCGCACGGCTTTCTAGTTGTGCTTTTTTTATGCTCACTTTTGCTTTCGGCCGGAGCGGCGTCAGCAAATGCGGCTCCGGCGTTCGGGGTCAATGCCGCGAATCAACTCGTACGTTTTGATACAGCAACACCCGGAACGGTTACTAATATAGGAACGATCACAGGGCTGCAGGCGGGTGAAACGATCCTCGGTATCGACTTTCGTCCGGCCAACGGCCAGCTTTATGCTCTCGGAAGCACGAGCAGGCTTTACGCGATCAACTTCAGGTCCGGTGTAGCCACACAGGTCGGCACTGCTGGAGCATTCACGCTTAGCGGAACCGCTTTCGGCTTCGACTTTAACCCGACCGTTGACCGCATCCGCGTCGTGTCGAACACAGGACAAAATTTGCGGCTAAATCCGGACACGGGTGCATTGGCCGCAACGGACCCACCGCTTAATCCCGGAACGCCAAATGTAAATGCTGCTGCATATACAAACAATTTTGCAGGGGCAACAACGACCACTCTTTACGATATCGACACGACCGCCAACGCGCTTTTCATTCAGAATCCGGCGAATAACGGAACGCTTGTGCTCGTAGGGCCACTCGGTGTCGTCGCCACTAATTCGACGGGTTTCGATATTGGACCCTTTGGCGGACCTGCGTTCGCGGCGCTTACAGTCGGTGGTGTTTCGGGGCTTTATACCATTAATCTTGGAACCGGAACTGCGACTCTGGTCGGAGCGATTGGCGGCGGAAATGTTTTACGCGGCCTCTCGATCGGATTTGGGTCGGCGGCGGCGGGTAGTACTTCTTTAGATTTTGATGGCGACCGTCGAGCGGACTATGCAGTTTATCGGCTTTCGACCAACTCGTATTTTATCAATCGAAGCTCGAACAACTCATTCTACTCATTCCAGTTCGGACGCGTGAGCGATATCCAGACTCCGGGTGATTATGATGGCGACGGTCTTGCCGATACGGCAGTGTGGCGGCCTTCAAACGGAGTATTCTATGTGATCCTAAGCTCGACAGGCCAAACGCGCTTTTACCAGTTCGGTCTCGAAGGCGATGAACCCGTAGCGCGGGACTACGACGGCGACGGAAAGACTGATTTTGCTGTCGTCCGGCGCACCGGCGGTCAGATGACCTGGTACATAAACAACAGTTCGAACAATTCATTCCGCATCGAGCAGTTCGGCTTATCGAGCGACATAACCGCACCCGGCGATTATGATGGCGACGGCAAATTCGATCTGGCCATTTACCGTAATGGAGCTGACGGCAGCGGAACTTTCTTCATAAAGAGAAGCACGGGCGGCGTTACCATTACCCAGTTCGGCCTTGGCAGCGACGTCGTTGTTCCGGGCGATTACGACGGTGACGGAAAGACCGATCTCGCGGTCGTTCGTCAGGGAACATCGTACGTATGGTACATCCTTCGAAGTTCCGATGGCGGCTTCTCAGCGTTCACTTTCGGTACGAAACCGCAATTCACGACGCAGGCCGATTACGACGGCGACGGACGTACTGACATTTCGGTTTGGGATCCACTCACCGGCATTTTCTACGTGCTGCGAAGCTCTAACGGTGCAACTACCCAATACCGCTTCGGTCAGAACGGCGATTATCCGATAGCAAATTACGACACACACTAGTTCGGTTATCCGTTCCAGATCGCCGGGACCTTGAAACCGGCGTCCTGGAATGTGACTTAGGGGAGAAAAATATGATTAAGAATATAGTTAAAAAGATTGGAGGCGGATTAGTCGGCCTTTCGATGATCCTTTCGATCGCAGTTATCCCGGCATCGGCATCTAGCCATGCCGAGGCACCGCTTATCAGCATGGATCGTTATGCTGACAACACGGATACCTATGCGTTTCGCAGCGTTGAACCCGGCCGCGAGGGTTTCGTTACCCTCATTGCCAACTACATTCCGCTGCAGGAGCCATCCGGCGGACCGCAGTGGTACCGATTTGACGATTCAGTTCTTTACGAGATCAAGATCGACAACAACGGCGACGGTATGGAAGATATTATCTATCAATACCAGTTCACGACTCAGACCGTTAATAACGACACCATCCTTGGTCATACGGCCGTCAACGTTGACGGTGTCATCAGCAACCTTACGGATGCTGACTACAATATGCCGCAAACCTATACGGTGCGGCGTCTGGAACGCACCCAAGGCCGCCGTGGTCAATTACTTGCTGCCGGACTTCGTACACCGCCAGCAAATGTCGGACCAAAGGTTACGCCTAATTACGAAGCAAATCTTGGTGCCCCAGCAGTTTACAACCTGCCGAATGGCGGAAGGACGTTTGCCGGACCTCGTGACGAGTATTTCTACATCGACCTCGGCGGCGTCTTTGATGCACTCAATCTACGTAGCATCGGAATGTCAGGTGGAATCGACAGCACGAAAGGCTATAACGTCAGCACAATTGCGATCGAAGTTCCGATCCAGGAATTGACACGCACACGAAACGTTCCGGCCGGACCGACCGCATCCGATGCAGTCATCGGCGTGTGGGCTACGGCTAGCCGTCGTTCGACCAAGGTTCTTAGTGCCGGCGCTCAGAGCTTCTCCGGTGAATATGTGCAGGTTTCACGACTCGGCAATCCGCTCGTTAACGAACTTGTTATTCCGCTTAGCTTAAAAGACGCTTTCAACTCACTTTCGCCGCAGTTCGACGGAACGATCCCTCGCGTTGTATCAGCAATTACGGATCCGGAACTGGCCCGCCTGCTGCAGGCTGTTTTCGGGATCACGATCCCACCTCCGCCGCGTAACGACTTGGTTCAGATATTTGCAACCGGTATCCCGGTCAATGCTGTCACAGGACCAAACTACACGACATTCCTGTCGGACGGTACTGCCCACGAATACCTTCGGTTGAATGTTGCGATCCCCATCACGCCGATTGCCAGCCAAAACCGTCTCGGTCTGCTTGGCGGCGACGTTGCGGGTTTCCCTAACGGACGACGTGTATTTGACGACGTGACGGACATCGCCCTTCGTGCGATGGCCGGCGGAACGCCTTTCACGCCTGCGACGAATATCGCGCCAAACAATACTCTTGGCGACGGTGTCAGTTTCAATCCTGAAGGCCCGCTTCTTACGCGTTTCCCGTACCTCTTGCCGCCAAACCAGGGCAATCAACCGCGTACCGGGAATCAGCAGTTGGTCGAAGCCAGAGAGTCTGACCCGTCGAGCATACCTACAGTCGACGAAAACGGATTTAGACGATAACAACCCTCGCTCCGTGTGCGGAAAGCACAGCATTTCCGCACACGGCCATTTTCAAAAAAGGTAACAGTTATGAATTCACAACCCCTCAAACTTTTTTCATTCTTCTCCTTGTTTCTGCTAATCGCTTTCAACAGCGGCTGCTCATCAGTGAGCTCTTTTCCGGAACCCGTCGAGGCCGCCGAGTCGTTCTCGGTCACCGAAGCCGACCCAGAAATAAAGTCAGCTCTCGATTACATCGCAAAGGCCCCTGATTCCTCACTGGGTTATCAGCAACTCGCAGTAATATATATAAAACGTGCCCGGCAGAGCGGTGATTTTTCGCTCAACAGTAAAGCAGAGAGTGCGGTAATGAAAGGGCTTGAGGGCAATCCTGCGGACGCATCGCTGCAGAAACTTCAGGCGACTCTTCATCTCACTTTTCACCGATTTGACGAAGCGTTGGCACTCGGAACAAAGCTCGCTGCGGAAAATCCGGCTGATTCCTTCGGTTACGGCATTCTGACCGACGCGAATTTTGAATTGGGCAAATATGATGAGTCGGCGGCGGCAGTGCAAAAGATGGTCGATCTTCGTCCGAACAGCGCGTCGTACGCTCGCGTTGCACATGTTCGTTCAATATACGGCGACCACGCGGGAACACTAGAAATGTACAAGCTCGCCGCTAGAACCGCCGACCCGCAGGATAAAGAGGCCCAAAGCTGGTGTCTCGTTCAGATCGGCGACGAACTCTGGAAATACGGTAAATATTCTGAGGCCGAAAAGGTCTATGACGAGGCTCTCACGGTGCTTCCAGATTACTACCTTGCCGCTATCGGCAAGGGACGTGTTCGGGCTTCGCAGAATGATCTGGAATCTGCGATCAAGATTCTGACTAAGGCAACTGAACGTGTACCAAGTGTAGATGCCTTTATCTTGCTCGGCGACATCTATACCAAGCAGGGAAACGCTGAAAAGGCGAAACAGAATTACGACCTCGTCGAGATCGTCGAAGCTAAGCTCGGCGTTAACAACGATCAAAAACGACTCGCTCTCTTGTGGGCGGATAATAACGTCAAGCTTGACGAGGCTCTCGCAATAACAATTCGCGAGCATGAGATGCGAAAGGATGTGAACACCGCCGACGCACTCGCATGGTCCCATTACAAAAAGGGAAACTTGGCCGAGGCAAAAGTGGCGATTACCGAGGCATTGCGGCTCAAGTCGAACGAAGCTCGATTTTTATATCACGCCGGTATGATCGAAAAGGCTCTCGGAAACCGTGCGGCTGCCCTAAAATCGCTCGAGGCGGCGATCAAGCTGAATCCGGCATTCGATATTATCCAAACAGAAGTTGCAGCGAACGCGATCGCCGAACTAAAGTCAGGAAAACGCTCATAGGTGAAAACGATGAGAATAAAAGTTTCCACGCCGATCATTCTTGCTATTTTGCTGACCGCAGTGTCAGCGATTGCTCATCCGCTGGGTAATTTCAGCGTCAATCAGTTCGCTAAACTAGAAATCGGCACATCGCAGCTAAAAACACGACAAGTCTTAGAACTCGCGGAAATACCAACCATCAACGAACTGAGAATTATAGATGCGAATGCCGACGGACAGTACACCGACGACGAACTGAAAGCTTACGTTTCAGGACTTTCATCGAGTTACCTTCCAAATATTGCCATAACGATCGACGGGCAAGCGGTTCCGTTCGAGATCGTGAATTCCAAAGCCGAATTACGCGAAGGATCAGGCGGCCTGTCGATCTTACACATCGGCTGGGATCTGACATCTCCGCTTCCGAGCGGCATGACCGCAGGAAAAGTAACCTACGCAAACAAAAACTACTCCGACCGCATCGGCTGGAATGAGATCTTTGTAAATCCGGCATCGGGAACCACCATTTACGATAGTAGCGTTTTCGGAAATGCGGTTACCGACGAACTGAAAAGCTATCCGGAAGACAGCCTAACCTCGGCCCTTGCTGAAAAAAACGCGGCATTTTCATTTACGCGCTTGTCGCCGCCTGCGGATGCCAAACTCCTGCAGACACGCGACGGCAAGGCGTTATCGGTGGCAAAAAAAGATAGCTTCGCTGCACTTATCGACGTTCCCGAGATCACACCATGGATCGCGTTCGTCGGACTTCTTGCTGCGTTTGGCCTGGGAGCGATGCATGCGATGTCGCCCGGCCATGGTAAAACGGTCGTCGGTGCGTATCTTGTCGGGTCGAAGGGAACGGCGAAACACGCTGCCTTCCTCGGCTTGACGGTGACGATCACGCACACGCTTGGAGTTTTTGCACTTGGATTTATTACGCTTTTTGCATCAAACTACATTCTGCCCGAACGCCTGATACCGATACTAGGGTTTGTTTCCGGAATTCTGGTTCTCTACATCGGCCTTACGATGTTTAAATCACGGTTGCTTGAGGCTCTTGGAGTAAAGTCTGGCGGCGGACATCACCATCATGACCACGGCGACGGCCACACGCACGACCACGGCGATCATTCGCATTCACATGGCGAACATGCACACTCGCACGGTGGCGTCGAGCACACGCATATGCCTCCGGAAAACATCTCGTGGAAAAATCTGGCCGCTCTCGGCATCTCCGGCGGTCTTTTGCCATGCCCGTCGGCACTCGTGCTGATGCTGGCGGCGATCACGGTGAACCGTGTCGGCTACGGCCTGTTGCTGACGCTGGTGTTTAGTTTTGGACTCGCGGCGACGCTTACTGCGGTCGGTTTTGCCTTCCTGTATCTGGGACGCATATTCGACCGCCCTTCACTCGCCAACAACCGTATTATCAAGGCTCTTCCGGTATTTAGTGCATTCGTTATCACGTGTCTCGGTGCGATCCTTTGCTACAATTCGTTCACGTCATAGACGGTTGCCGAATCGTTCTATTTGAAAGCGGGCAAATTATTGATTGCCCTAAACGAATGTCTTTTGTTATACTTAGGTTACAAAAGACGTTTTTTGCATTTTTAACGCAATTTTTACGTGCGTCGGAGGAATATTATGAGACACGAATACGATAGAGAAGAAACAAGTGCTTCAACAAAGCTGACCTATTTGCTGGTGGGCGGCGGCATCGGGGCTGTTCTTGCATTGCTGTTTGCACCTAAATCGGGCGTTGAGCTTCGCGGCGACATTGCCGATGTGACCCGTAAGGGAATCGAGAAGGGCAAGGAAACTGCGACGCAGTTGCAGGATAAGGCCGAAGAATATTACGAGGTTTCGCGTGAAAAGGCGACTGAGTTTTATCAAACGGCGCAGGAAAAAGCAGGTGATCTCGCAGAGTCGGCGAAGGCTGCTGCAACACGCACGGCTAATCCTTTCTCGGCCGCCATCGAAGCCGGAAAAGACGCCTACACCGAAGAAAAACGTAAGAACGAGGCCAAATCGATCACCGAGGGCCGTGCAAGCTATCCCGTCGATAAAGACGCTAAATAATGAGACTTTATGAATGCGAATGACCCACAATTCTGGATGATGATCTCGTCGATGGTCACGGCACTTTGTTTTATCGTAATGGCGATCGCGCTTATCGCGGTCGCGATCACGGTGAAGCGGGTGATAGCAACCGTCCAGCGGGTTGAGGAACGTCTCGAACCGCTAATACGAAAGGTCGATGCGATGAGCGTTCAGGGTAAAGAGATCTCGGTGTCGTTCGCTGAGATCTCAAGCAATCTTTCGGACGCCACAAAATACCTGGCCGAGTCTACCGAACTTATTAAGGAAGAGGTTATCGAGCTCAAGCAGTTAGTAGGCGATACTGCTGTAACCGCTCGCGATAAGGTCGATATGGTCAGCCGCACGATCGATCGCACTCACATGCAGGTCACGAGTACGACCGAGTTCGTCAATGAAAAGATCGTCATCCCCGCCCGCGAAATAGCCGCCGTCATGGCTGGAGTAAAGAAAGGGCTCGAGGTCTTATTCGCGCCGACGCCCAAACAGATCGACCGAGTTTACGTCGATGACAATCTTTTCATCGGCTAGATCATTATCAAATTTTTTTATTAAAGAGATGTCCTCGCGGCATCTTTTTTTTCATTCATTCGGGAGTGCCAGTAAAGGTTGCACGACCCCGCGGAACGACTTGCGATGCAATGGGCAGTGGCCGTGTATCCGCAGAGCTTCTAGATGTGTGGCGGCACCATAACCTTTGTGGCCTTCGAACCCGTACTCCGGGTATTCCAAAGCGTATGCCGTCATCAGATCGTCGCGATATGTTTTGGCGAGAATTGAGGCGGCGGCGATCGATGCCGAGATCGAGTCGCCTTTAATGATCGCCTTTTGCGGCAGGCGGCATTGTTTTAGCTGTAATGCGTCGATCAGTAGATAATCGGGCTGGGTCGTGAGCGACGCGATCGCGAGCAACATCGCCTGCTTGGTCGCTTCGAGAATGTTGATGTGGTCGATTTCGGCCGCCTCGATCTGGCCGATCGAGTAGGCAATGCAGTCAGCCTTTAACTCTTCGGCGATCTCGTACCGCATCGCGGCGGTGAGCTTTTTGGAATCGTTAAGGCCTTTCGGTAAAGGTTTTTCGAGATCCAGAATGCACGCGGCGGCAACGACCGGCCCGGCGAGGCATCCGCGGCCGACCTCATCGAGACCGGCAATGACCTTAAAACCTTCAAAATTCGCTTGCCGTTCGAACTCAATCCCAAGCGTCGTTATTGTAAGGTCAGCAAACAAAGGAACGCGGAGAAGCGATGCGTCATTTTCAAACGAATCGATCTTCTCCGCGTCACTCAATGTTTGAGTTTCTCCGTGCCGGTTTATTTGACCGGTGTCTTTTTAGCTCGTGTATCGCGTTCCTTGATACGGGCCGCCTTACCACGCAGATCGCGTAGATAGTAAAGCTTCGCGCGACGGACCTTACCTCTGCGAATAACGTCGATATGGTCGATGACCGTTGCGTGAAGTGGGAAGATACGTTCGACCCCGACGCCAAAACTGACCTTGCGAACCGTTACCGTTTCGCGAACGCCGCCGTGCTTGCGTGCAATACAAATGCCCTCAAACGCCTGAATACGTTCCTTATTGCCTTCCTTAATGCGAACGTGAACGCGGAGCGTGTCGCCCGGTTGAAATGCCGGAACGTTGTCCCGCAACTGTGTTTTTTCAATACTGTCTAGTCTGTTCATTTTCTAGTTCGGCCAGAGGTCAACGGTATATACCGCTCACATTTCACCATTTTCTCCTGTTAATAGATCATTGCGAGTAGCTCGCGTTTTTTCAAGCGCCTTAATAGAGCGCCACTTTTCAATTTCGGCATGATTGCCGTTAAGTAAAACTTCGGGAACCAAATTACCCCTAAAATCCGCCGGCCGCGTGTAGTGTGGGCAATCCAGCAATCCGTCCGAGAACGAATCATTCTCCGCCGATGTGTCGCTGCCCAAAGCGTTCGGCAACAGCCTCACGATGCTGTCGGTGATGACGATCGCCGCCGGTTCGCCACCGGAAAGGACATAGTCGCCGATGGATATCTCGTCCGTCACGAGCGTCTCATTCACCCGTTCATCGACGCCCTCGTAGCGGCCGCAGATCATGACGATATGCTTCGCATTGTCGGCAAATACCTGAGCGTCCGTTTGCTTGAACGGCATTCCCTGCGGAGAAAGCAGCACGACGTGCGTTCCTGCCGGATACTCGCTTCGCTCGCTCGTGCGGATCAAATTTTCAATTGCTGCGAATATCGGTTCGCACTTCAAAACCATTCCATCGCCGCCGCCGAACGGCCGGTCATCGACCATCCTGTGCTTGTCGAACGCGTAATCCCGTAGATCGTGAACGTTGATCTCAACGATCTCAGCAAGCTTAGCCCGGCGAATAATTCCAAAATCAAAGACCTGCCCAAAGAACTCCGGAAAAATTGTTAGAACGTCGATCTTCATTGACTTGAGCGGCAAGCATCCCTGCTTCCCATGAACGCGATGCATTCTAAGCTTTTCCTCGACTTCAAAGTTTATAAAATTTCGTTGCCAGCAAGCCGGGATGATTGCCGCTCAAGTCAAAATTCAAGAAGCCCGTCAGGCGGATCGACCTTGATCAACTTATTTTCAATATCGACCTCGACGCAAATCGCAGTTGCGAACGGAATCAGATATTCCTTTGACTCGCC
>JBBRUA010000023.1:0-17505 GCA_038248245.1 Pyrinomonadales bacterium
AGTTTTTATAATGTTTAACTTACGTTAGTTTTGTTTCAGACGAGCCGTAAATTTCTGACGGAACTTTGCGACTTTCGGCGCGACGACTGCGGCACAGTAGGGTTGGGATGGATTATTGGCGAAGTAGTCCTGGTGGTAATCTTCCGCTGGCCAGAACCTTTCGAACACCGTGACCTCAGTGACAATCGGGTTGTCGTAAATTTTTTCAGCGTTGATCTCAGCGATCACCTCGCCAGCGATCTGCCTTTGTTCATCGGAATGGAAGAAAATTGCAGAGCGGTATGAAGAACCGATATCGTTGCCCTGGCGATTAAGCGTTGTCGGATCGTGGACTGTGAAATACACTTGAAGAAGTTCCTTGAAGGTTAACTGCGAAGGGTCGAATTTGATCTGTACGACCTCGGCATGCCCGGTTGTTTCCGAACAGACTTGTTGATACGTTGGATCATTCATATGGCCGCCGCTGTAGCCTGAAACGACATCATCGACACCGATCAACGAATCGAAAACCGCCTCTACACACCAAAAACATCCCGCCGCGAGTGTCGCTGTCTCCAAGTTATCCATACGAACAGTCTATCAAAAAAGCGAAGACGTTGTTCCTTTTTTCAATATCCGTCGGCGATCTATTTGCCTCCGCGAACGAGAACCTCGAACAAAAATTCAAAGATCTCGGCATGCCGCCGCGTTTGTGCGACCGTCTCTCCCCAAGTAAATAGGCCGTGTTTACGAATGAAGATTCCATGAATATTGGGAGCTTCGTGAATAACATTCTCGATCACGTGCGATTGAGCGATGTGATCCTGCGAGTTTTCAATAATCGGTATCGTTTCCGAGTGTTCGTGGGTTGTGACCCCTTCGATGCCTTTTAAGATCTCAAAACCCTGAAAATTTATACCTCCGTCAACATACGACCGATCGGCAAGCAGTGTGCCCCAAATGGATTGTGAGTAAAGAATACAGCGTGCTTTCGGACGCAGCCGGTAGATCGACAAATGAAGTAGTGTCTCATCCGACGGACGCCCGAAGCCCTGCAATATCTCAGCGTCATCATCGACTTCTAAGAAGTTTGTCTCATCGAACTTACCTTTGGCGTTTCCCGCCGGAGTTATACAAAGCCGTAGCGGCTTGCGGGCGAGCAGAATACTGAAATTTCCGCTTGAACCTGAAGCCCACCCGCGACGATAAAACTCATAGCCCGTTTCGGCGAGTTCCTGAGTCGGTGTTGTAAATTCTCCTTTGTCAGGCATCTCCATCGTTACTCCTCATCCTGTCGCAATTTCTCAAGAACCGATAGGTCTTCGAGCGTCGTCACATCACCCGCGATCTGATTGCCGGAAGCGATCTCACGAAGCAGACGGCGCATTATTTTTCCGGAACGCGTCTTTGGTAGAGCGTCTGTGAATCGGATGTCGTCTGGTTTCGCAAGCGAGCCGATCTCCTTTGCGACGTGATTTCGCAACTCTTCCTTCAGTTCATCTCCGCCGGTTCGTCCACCTTCGAGCGTGACGAAGGCCGAGATCGCCTGACCTTTGATATCGTGCGGTCGACCGACGACAGCGGCCTCGGCGACGGCTTCGTGCGAGACGAGAGCGGACTCGACCTCAGCCGTTCCGAGACGATGGCCGCTGACGTTTATCACATCATCGACCCGACCCATTATCCAGTAATAGCCATGTTCGTCACGTCGAGCTCCGTCGCCCGCGAAATAAAACCCTGGAATGTCTTCCCAGTAGGCCTTTTTATATCGCTCATCGTCGCCCCACAAGGTTCGAAGCATTGACGGCCAAGGGTGAGTTGCGACCAGATAGCCGCCTTCGTTCACCCCGACCGGTTTGCCGGCTTTCGTAACCACATCCAGCAAAATCCCTGGGATAGGCCGCGTAGCCGTTCCCGGCGTTGTCGGTGTCGCCCCGGGAAGCGGTGAGATCATGATCGAACCGGTCTCCGTTTGCCACCACGTGTCGACGATAGGACATTTACCTTTTCCAATGATCTCGTGATACCACATCCAGGCTTCGGGATTTATTGGTTCGCCTACCGTTCCGAGCAATCTGAGCGATGAAAGATCGTGCTTCAGCGGATACTGCTCGCCCCACTTAATAAAAGCACGGATCGCCGTCGGTGCGGTGTAAAAGATCGTAACACCGTGACGCTCGATAATGTCCCAAAAACGGTCAAAATCCGGAAAGTTCGGCGCACCTTCGTACATCATCACGGTTGCACCATTCGCGAGCGGACCGTAAACGACGTAGCTGTGGCCAGTAACCCAGCCGATGTCGGCGGTGCACCAATACACGTCTTCGTCCTTAAGATCGAAAACGAGTTTTGCGGTGTACGCCGTCTGTGTTAGATATCCGCCGGTCGTATGCAAAATGCCCTTCGGCTTGCCGGTCGTGCCGGAGGTATAAAGAATAAAAAGCGGATGTTCGGAATCGAGCGGTTCGGCGGGGCAATGAGCATCAACAGTTTGTATAAGCTCGTGCCACCAGTGGTCACGACCGGCCTTCATTTCCACTTTCGAGCCAGTGCGCCGATAGACGACGACGTTTTCGACACCGGGACATTCTGCCACCGCCTCGTCGACTATCTCTTTTAATTTGATCTCGGAACCTCGACGGTAGCCGCCATCAGCGGTAACGATCAGCGTGCATCCGCAATCGTTCACGCGGTCACGTATCGCGTCGGCCGAAAATCCACCGAATATAACCGTGTGCGTCGCTCCGATCCGTGCGCAGGCAAGCATTGCGACGGCGAGTTCCGGCACGAGCGGCATGTAAAGAGCAACGCGGTCTCCTTTTTTGACACCGAGCTTTTTCATCATGTTGGCGAAAAGGCATACTTCTCGATGAAGTTCAAAATATGTCAAAGTGCGCGTTTCACCCGGTTCACCCTCCCAAATAAATGCCGCCTTGTTCTTTCGAGATGTTGTTAAATGACGGTCGAGGCAGTTATACGAAATATTGATCTCGCCGCCAACAAACCATTTAGCGAAAGGCTCATTCCACTCCAAAACCGTGTCCCATCTCTTGAACCAATTTAGACTTTCCGCTTGCTTCGCCCAGAACGCTTCGGGGTCTTCCTCGGCCTCGGCGTACAGCCGCTCGTATTCATCAAAACTCTTGATATGGGCTTGAGCTGCAAACGCGGGTGAAGGCGGGAAAAGACGGTGTTCGTTCAAGGTCGATTCGATAGCGATTTGTTCCGACATAATTTTAGTGAGTATAGTTCATCGGGAATGTCGATAAAAGTTTTAACCAAAAAGATCTGAGCATTACGCCGCTAAGTGCAGAGCACTTGCGAAGTGGAAATGTGTGGTTTTGGTTTACGCAAAATGAATGGAATAGGTCTGCACTTCGCCGCCTTTATATCTATTGAGATTGTTGTGATAAATTACATTGACCAGTTTCCAGTTTACGTCTCGATCTGTTCTGATCTGACGAACCTTTTTTGTAATTATGCCGCTGCTCGAAATGCGAAATATCGTCAAGGAGTTTCCGGGTGTCCGGGCGCTTGATGGTGTGAGCTTTACGCTCGAGACCGGTGAGTTTCATTCGCTCGTCGGTGAGAACGGGGCCGGCAAGTCGACCCTCATGAAGGTGCTCTCTGCGGTTTACCCGCACGGTACCTACGAAGGCGATATTTTGATCGATGACGAGGTGCGGCAATTTCGCAGTATTCGCGAATCGGAAAACGCCGGAGTGTCGATCATCTTTCAGGAACTGTCGCTAGTTAAAGAATTAACTGTCGGCGAGAATATTTTCCTCGGAAAGGAACCGTCTAGTTTCGGAATCATCAATTGGTCTGAGCTATACCATAAGGCAACCGAACTGCTGCGGGATCTGAATCTGGATATCGATCCGCGTGTTCCCGTCGGCAACCTTGGCATCGGCCAGCAGCAACTCGTAGAGATCGCGAAGGCTCTTTCCAAAAAAGCAAAAATACTCGTACTCGACGAACCGACCGCCGCTCTAACCGAATCGGAAGTTGAAACCCTGTTCGTCATTCTCGAAAAACTCCGAAAGCGCGGTGTCGGGATGATCTACATTTCGCATAAGCTCGACGAAGTTTTCCACATGAGCGACCGCATTACTGTCCTGCGTGATGGGAAAACGGTCGGCACCCATCCGGCGAGCGAGATGACTAAAGCAAAGGTCATCGCCGCGATGGTTGGACGAGAGGTCGGCGACATTTTTCCGGTACCTGAACACGAGTTCGGCGCGACCGCTTTCGAGGTGAAACATCTCACGGCCTACTCGGCGGACAATCCAAATAAAAAGCTGGTCGATGACGTTTCCTTCGACTTGCGTAAAGGTGAGGTGCTCGGCATCGCAGGCCTTATGGGAGCCGGGCGAACCGAACTCCTGATGACGATATTTGGAGCCTGGAACGGCAAATATTCGCGAGAGATTTTCGCTAACGGGAAAAAAGTGGAGATAAATTCTCCGGCTGACGCGATCGCGAACGGCGTTGGATTCGTCACCGAAGACCGCAAGCGGTTTGGGCTGATACTCGAACAGACGATCCTCGACAATATGACACTTGCCTGTTTATCGTGGATCTCCGGCAGCTTTTTGACTAACCGAACGCGTGAGAATATTGCCGCTGCGGGGCCGATGAAATCGCTACATATCAAGGCGAATTCGACACTGACGATCGCCGGGACGCTTTCCGGCGGCAATCAGCAAAAGGTCGTGCTCGGCAAATGGCTGTTGACCAATCCGAAGGTACTGTTTCTCGACGAACCCACACGCGGCATCGACGTTGGTGCCAAGCAGGAAATTTACGCCGAGATCAATCGGCTCGCGAAAGAAGGCATGGCGATCGTGCTGGTTTCAAGTGAATTACCCGAGGTCTTGGGGCTATCGGATCGCGTGATCGTTCTACACGAAGGCCGCGTGACGGGTGAATTCACCAGAGGCGATGCTACCCCCGAGAAAGTGATGGCCGCCGCGACCGGCAACAATTAACAAAAGATGAGCGAAGCAAAACAAACAGTCCTGTCCGGATCGTCGCTGCGTGCCTATGTAATGATCGCCGTACTGGCTGTCATTTGGATGTATTTTCACTGGGCGACCGACTCGATCTTTTTAAATTCGAGAAACCTCTCGAACCTGATGACGCAGATGTCGGTAACCGGAATTTTGGCCGTTGGCATGCTGATGGTCATCGTTTCGGGAAATATCGATTTGTCGGTCGGTGCGGTTCTGGGTTTCGCCGGCGGCATCGCGGCCTTTGTTCTTTCGGTCGGATACGGAATGCCGACGGCGATCGTTCTGGCGATAATTGTTGGCGTCACCGTCGGCCTCTTTCAGGGTGTTCTGATCACGTATCTTAACATTCCGGCGTTTATCGTGACTTTAGGCGGATTACTTGCATGGCGCGGGGCGGTCAAATGGCTGCTCGGCGGCAGTACGATCCCAATTTCCGACCAGGCCGAAAGCGTGTTCGCCTTTAAGACGATCGGCCAGGGAAATTTGCCGTTGTCAGTCGGTTGGGTTCTCGCCGGACTTGCGATCCTATTCGTGCTTTTCATGGCGTACCGCAATGCACGGGTCGTCAAGCAATACGGTCTCGGTGACGCGAACTATGGTGCCGCATTGCTCAAGGCAATAATTCCGATCGGTGCGATCGTGGCATTCATTTGGGTCATGAATTCGTACCAGGGCGTTCCCGTTCCCGTGCTGATCCTTGTCGCTGTAGCGTTATTTGGAGCATTTCTGACGACCTCTACAACCTTCGGACGCTATCTTTATGCGATCGGCGGCAACTCCGACGCGGCGAGGTTGTCGGGAATCAATAATAAGTTCAACGTCCTCAAGGTCTACGCCTTGCTCGGAGCCTTGACCGGCATTGCGGCACTAATTCTTACGAGCCGTGTCGGCAGTGCGACCCCGGACGCCGGAACTCTCAAAGAACTCGACGCCATCGCCGCCTGCGTCATCGGCGGAGCCTCGTTGATGGGCGGCCGCGGCACGATCTTCGGCGCATGTCTCGGAGCACTCATCATGGCGAGCCTCGACAACGGAATGTCCCTCCTCAACGTCCGCGACTTCATGCAGGACATCATCAAAGGCTCGATCCTCGTGGCTGCTGTCGGTCTAGACATGGCCGGAAGGAAGCAAAGCTAGTCTATTCAGATAATGGAAAACGGAATCTGCCCAAAGTGTTCATCGAACGAGGTGTATTACTCGGACGCTGCCAATGCGTTCAACGGACTTTCAAACAATCCTTTTTTGCGGATCTACAAAGAAAATAAGTGGATCCCCGACATCGAACTTCTAGAATTCAACTACTATCTTTGTCGATCATGCGGCCATTTTGAAATGAAGATTCGCGAACTCGACCGCTTGGCCAAACTCGACGATTGCACCAACTGGCGAAAGATCGATCGAACCCAATGAAACGGATCACTATTATTCTTCTAACTTCGATCACGGTTGGCTACTTTGTGCTGTGTGCCTTGTTATTTTTCTTTCAGCGGTCATTTCTTTATGCCCCGACACCCGAAACAAAAATGTCCGGCTCGACAAGTTTGTCTCTGACAAATGACGGTGCGACCATCAAGATCTGGTCGAGGCCGGTAGAGAGTTCGGAAGCCCTGATATATTTCGGCGGAAATTCCGAAGACGTTTCGAACAATTTTCTGCGGTTTTCTGCGTTGCTTCCAAATCATTCCCTTTATTTTGTTAATTATCGAGGTTATGGTGGCAGCACCGGATCGCCGTCGGAAGGCGCTCTATTTTCCGATGCACTTGCGGTCTATGATTCGATACGTGAAAAACACGCGAACGTTTCCGTCATCGGTCGTAGTCTCGGCAGTGGTGTCGCCGTTTATCTCGCAAGCAATCGAAAGGTGGATAAGCTTGTGCTGGTAACGCCGTACGAAAGCATCGAAAATATTGCGAAGAAAAGGTTTCCAATCTTTCCTGTTTCCCTGATCTTGCAGGACAAATTTGACAGTGCTTCGCGTGTGCAGAATATTCGTGCCAAAACGATCGCCATCGAAGCCGAAAACGACGAGGTTATCCCACGTGCAAATTCCGACGCCTTGACCGCAAGGTTCTCTGCCGGTCAAGTGGTTGTAAAAGTGGTCGACGGAACGAACCACAATTCCATCGGGATGGCGCAGGAGTATTTTGATCTGGTTGTTGGGTTTCTAAAATGAGCCAACGAATCGTATGCAAATTGCCTGCTTTCTCGGTAAAAGGGAAGAACATAACAATGCCCCAAAAAAGCGAAGGATTTGGGGGCAATAAAGTTCTAAAATTTCAAAATAACTAACCCCCAATAAAGCTCATCGACCTGCTGGCGGGTTGAAATTCCGTGTCATTGATATAGTGACGCGGTTCTTTTTTCATGACGACGCCTTCGATGAATTCTACGATCTCGTTTCGCGTGGCTCCGCTGCGAAGGAAATCTCGTAGATTGTGTTCGGTGGTTGAAAATAGGCAGGTGCGGATCTGGCCGTCGGCGGTGAGGCGAATGCGGGAGCAGGCTCCGCAAAACATTTCGGTGACAGGTGCGATGATGCCGATCTCGCCTTTCGAACCATCGGCGAACCTATACTTCCACGAAGTCTCGCTGCCTCGCGTTTTGTCGACCAATGCGAGCGGATAGACCGCATTGATCGCCTCGAAGATCTCTTTTCCGGCGACGACCTGATCGCGTTGCCAGCCGTGGCCGCTGTCGAGCGGCATGTATTCGATAAAGCGAAATTTCAAATCGTTCTCACGGGCAAATTTCGCGAAAGCGACTACCTCGTCGTCGTTGCGTCCGCGAATAATCACAGCATTTATCTTTACGGGCTCAAATCCTGAGGTTTTCGCCGATTCGATCGCCGCAAACACTTTTTGTAAAGCGTCAACGCCAGTTATTTCGGCGAATCGTTCACGGTCAAGGCTGTCGATGCTGATCGTTACACGGTCGAGTCCCGCGTTTTTCAAACCGGCGGCGTGGCGTGGAAAGTCAAAACCGTTTGTCGTGAGGGCCAGGTCGAGAAGAGCTGGTTTTAGTTTCGAGAGCTCAGCGACTAGCTTGGGAACGTCCTTTCTAATTAACGGTTCACCGCCTGTCAGGCGTAGTTTCTCGATCCCTAAAGATACAAAAATATCTGAGAGGTACACGATCTCTTCGAACGAGAGGATCGTCTCTTTTCGGGCGAGCGGCGGTTCGCCGTTTGGCAGGCAATAGAAGCACCGAAAATTACACCGATCAGTCAGCGATATTCGCAGATCTCTGATAATTCGGTTATGAGCGTCGCGCAAAGGCATTCGTTAATGATACCTCAATCCGGTTTATGACGAGTGGAAGAGTTTTCTAGGGCCACTGCGTTGCGTTTTAAGGCCGGAAGCTTTGCACGCTTGATAGCCGTTTTGCGAAAACGCTCGGCGTACGTGTCGGGCGTTAACGCCAGAACATTTTTTATAGCTATTGACGTTTCGCCAAGCCGCGGTTCGAATCGCGATTCTGCGGTCGGTTGTTCAAATCTGTTCCACGGGCAGACGTCCTGGCAAATGTCGCATCCGTAGAACCACCCGCTTTGGTTCGCAGCGATGTCCGCGGGTAATTCTTCGGTCCTTAGTTCGATGGTCGCGTAGGATATACACTTTCGCGAATCGACCACATACGGCGTCACTATTGCCGATGTTGGGCACGCATCGAGGCATGCGGTACATGTGCCGCAGTGGTCTTCGACGATTGAGGTGTCGTAGTCGAGCTCGATGTTGAGGATGATCTCACCGATAAATACCCACGAGCCGATCTCCTTTGTGATCAGATTTGAGTGTTTGCCGATCCATCCGAGCCCGGCTCGAACAGCCCATGCCTTATCCATCATCGGGGCCGTATCGACACATATCTTCCCGTCGCATTCAGGGATTTCTGTTCTGATCCAAGCTAAAAGTTCGTTAAGTTTTTCCCGCATTACATCGTGATAGTCATCGCCCCACGCATATCGAGAGATCTTACCGGTTTCGGGCGAGTCGCCGTGTTGGTGGTCGGTATTGTAATTGAGAGCGACAACGATGACAGATCTTGCGTCCGGAAAGATGTTGCGGGGATCGACACGCTTTTCCGGTTCGCGTTCGAGCCATTTCATTTCGCCGTGAAAGCCATTATCCAACCACGTGGTCAATCGATCAGCCTCGACCGTCAAGGCGTCGGCCGCAACGATCCCGATCTTGTCGAAACCGAGAAGTGCGGCGTGTTCTTTGATCAGTCCAGCGAAATTCGGCATTGTTCGATTATCCACGCAACGGCACAAAAAAACGACCGGTGCGACTAACATCGCCCCGGCCGTTTAGTTTTCTACTCTTTAGTTAGAAAGTGAACTTCGCTCCTAACTGGAACTGTCTCGGATCGAAAGCCGCCGTCGGACGGCTATAAAATCGGCCATTTCCTGCTCTTTCGTTGAAGGCGTTCACGTCTGTAAAGAACGGAGTTGCCGAAGCCTCGTTGAATCGGTTAAAGAGATTAAATCCCTCAGCGATCACGTCGAGGCGGAAACGTTCGCCAAATCTGAAGGCCCGCGAAAGACGCAAGTCAACCGAGACGAAAGGGTGAGTTTTGCCCATATTTCGCCCGAGGCTGCCGATGCCGAATACGATCTGTCCGGCTGAGTTTAGGTCGAACAGCGAGCAAGGAGCACCGACGGGAACGGCTCCGGGGCCCGTCGCGGCAGTCGTTGCTGTACACAGCGTTCCATCAGCACGAATGTCAGGGCGATCCGTCTGGGTTGACTGATCATTATTTGCGTCGACGTTCGTGATCAGGTTGAACGGGCGACCTGACGAAAGCTCGATTATCGGAGCTACGGTGAAATCGCTCAAGAATTTCTGCCAGCCATTGCCTTTACGCCAGTTTTCCGGAGAGGTCAGAACACCGCTGAAAACGAACCGGTGACGCTGATCGAAAAGCGAATCAGCCTTCTCCGCCCGGAAGTTATTTACGTCTTGAGCGATAAGCAGAGTTTGCAGATCAGACGAATCATCGATCGAGTGCGACCACGTGTAGCTCGACAGGAACGTAAAGTTATTGGCAAAGCGTCGTTTCAGTTCGACGTTCATCGCGTTGTAGCTCGAGTTTCCATTCGAGATCTGGGCGTTGACCGACCCGAATGGCGATAATGTTCCCGGCGTACGCAAACTGCCGCCGAGTTGCGAATCGAGAACAGCTTTCGAAACACCGCCGCCGGAAAGCGCCGCTGCAAGGAAATAGTTCGGTGCGTTCGGCCGGAAGAAGTTGGCAATTGCCGGTGCGACTACCCGTCCATTCGGACATGCCGCAACCATACCCGGAATGACTACTGCGCAGTTTACTCCAAAAGGAGTCGCGAAGACCGTTCCCGGAGCCGCCGTGGAAAGGCTGAACGCCACTGCTTGCTGAGTACTCGTAGGAAGAACGCCGCCCGAAAAACGCTGGAAATTTTGAATCTGCAGGGCAGTGTTCGGAGTGTTAAGATCGGTCGGGTGCGGCAAGTGGTGGGCACCGACATATATGTACGACGCCGACAAAGACATGTTCTTCGTCAGTTGACGTTCGATCGAAAGATTAGCCTGCGTTGCCGATGCATACTGGAAATCTTTGGCGATTGGAAGAGTGAATGGTAGCACCGGACCGAAACCCGTAAATTTCTGATCGTTAAAACGCTGACGCCCGAACTGATATTGTGCCGACGCTGCCACACCTGGAGTCACGGGGTTTCCAAAAGCTCCACAAACAGCGGCATTCGAACCCTGATTCCCGCAAACCGTTCCTTGGAACACGAGAGCGGCATTCAAAAGTGTCGCACCCGAGGCTCCGACGGGTACGGGCGATCCTGCGGTCAAAACCGCCTGTTGCTGCTGCGCGGCATCGGCAATGTCCGAGTTGAAGGCAACCGCCAGAAGCGGATGGTCGTAATAGAGACCGGCCGAACCGCGGACGATCGTTTTGCCGTCGCCCATCATATCCCATGCAAATCCAAAACGCGGGGCAAAATTATTAGTGTCGCGCGGTATTCCCTGCTGAACACCGAGCACGTCCTGTGCGGCTAAAATGTTCGCTGCAGAAAGATTGATGTTTGTCAGAGGATCGGTAAAGGCAACAGGGGCGATCGTATCGGTAAACTCGACGTCATAGCGAACGCCGTAGTTCAGCGTCAAACGCTTGGTCGCTTTCCATGAGTCCTGAGCATAAAATGCTAGCGGCTTATTCTTGATGACGCTATCCGGATTTCCAAAACCCTGTACGTAAAGTGACGGCAATCCGAGTCCATAACTCTGAACGGGCGTAAACGCCGGCAGGCCGGCAAATGCCGCGTTCAAATTTGTAGCCTCAAAATCACCAAAGTTAAAAAGTCCGGCAAAGTTGAGTTCGAAATGAGCAGTCGGAATGTTGATGAAATTGATGTCGCCGCCAAATTTTAGAGTGTGATTTCCAACTACCCAATTGTAATTGTCGACAAACTGAAAGCGTTTCTCGACGCGATCGACGGGCGAGAAAAGTTCACGTCCGATGAACGCCGTTCCCGAAATATTGAAAGCGACCGCGTCGCCATTCTGCGATCTGAATGTCGTTTTGCGGCGTCCAAAGCTAAATCGAAATTCATTTGCAGTTGTTGCTGTCAGCGTCGAATTGAGAGCCGTGGTGAACGAAAGGTCCTTGATCGTGGTGATACCGGTACGCGAGAAATCGTTCTGTCCCAGCGACTGGTTCTGCGATTCGACCTGAATGCCGGTAAGGTTACCGGTGTTGTAGCCTAAACGAAGCGAGAGTTGGTTGTTGGCGTTGATATTGTGATCACCGCGAAGTGTGAAGTAGTTTGCACGTTCGGTGACAGGGAATATTCTCTGGAGGTCATTGAGCGGACGAAATGCGATGAACTGTCCCGCTGCATTGGTCGTTCCGATCGGAACCGGAGCGCCAGTGAGTAAAAAGCGAGAAGCGACGACACCCGGTGTGATCGGGGAGATCGCCGGGCAAACGCTGCCGTCATTCGGACTGGTCAGAGGATTTGAACCCGTGAGTGCCGTCTGGCCGCCGCTCGAAGCAAAGAATGCGTATGCGCGTGCTCCGCAGATATTTGCCGCGACGCCGGAGGAAACCAATAGATTGATCGCCGCCGCCTGAGCCGGAGTCAAATTGATGAACGTGCGGGCAATCGGATTAACGCCGGGAATGACCGGAATAGTGGCCGACGCAGTTAGATTTCCCCGAACATCACTTGTGAAAAAGCCTGATTCATCTCGCTGACGCCGTTCGAAAGCTGTGAAGAAAAATGTTTTGTCCTTGACGATCGGGCCGCCGAAGGTCAGACCGTACTGAGTACGGCGAAAATCGGGTTTGTCGATCGGAGCGAACGGATTGCGGGCCTGAATGCTCTTGTCGCGAAGAAAGCCAAAAGCGTTGCCGTTAAACTGATTCGTGCCGCGTTTCGTGACGACGTTGACTACGCCGCCCGTGGCTCGTCCGAATTCTGCCGTGTATGAGTTTGTCGCAACCTGGTATTCCTGAACCGCTTCCTGCGAAACGGTCGTTCGCGACGCATTGATCGAGTTATCGGTAAAATCCGCACCGTCAACGTTGACCTGAGTCGATCGTCCGCGTTGACCGCCGATATTCAAACCGGATGTCGGAGCAGGCCCGATCGGGCGTCCGTTATCACGGCCGACCGTTGAAAGCGTTAACGCAAACCCGGTCGCGCTTCTCTCGTTGATCGGCAGATTGCTGATCTTTTGTTGATCGATAGTGTTGGAGACCGTCGAACGTGCCGTCTCAATTAGCTGCACATCGTCGCCGGAAACATTGACGACGACATTTGTCTCACCCAGTTCGAGCTTGATCGTCAGATCGGCACTCTGACCGACAGTCAGTTTAACCCCGGAAACGACGCTCGTTTTAAACGACGCTCCTTCGGCTGAGACCTCATATTCGCCGGGAGGCAGACCGATCAGTTGGTAGGTGCCCTGGGCGTCGGTCGTTGCGGTGCGGTTTATACCCGTCGCGTTACTTTTTACACGCACCGTTGCGCCGCCAACGACCGCTCCGGTCGGATCGGTAACAGTTCCGGTCAGGTCAGCTGCGGTCGCCTGTGTTTGGGCAATAGCCGATATCGCAAGCATCATCGAAATAACTAGAGACAAGCCAAATGTTACGGCGTTGGCCTTAGTGCTGGGCGGAAATACTCTCATTCATTTTCTCCTTTCGCTTTGATCTCGAGAAGTCGTCTTCCTCTTGAAATAAATTTTTCACCTTGTGCGATGGACCAACTTTGGCCTGTTGCCAGATATTATCGACACTTCGAGAAAAGGGACCAATCGCAATTTTTATTTGTAGATAACTTTTCGGAACAGATTTGCTTTGAATTTTTTAACTCAATTCCGGCTTAGAAGCAAGCAAAAATGTAATAATTTTGTAATTGTGGGGCGTAATAGTAATGGAATCGACATTTATTCTCAAAAAGTCCTCAATTTAATTATTTTTGCCACCGAAACATTCGATTTTTATGAATATCATTCAGCTCTCGATCCCGACGCCGTTTTACGTTGGCGACGTGAATGTTTACCTGATCAAAGAAGATCCGTTAACGTTGATCGATGTTGGCCCAAAGACACCTGAGGCGGCAACGGCACTTCGTCGTGAGCTTGGGAAACATGGAGTGAAATTTTCGGACGTTCGTCGGATAGTACTCACGCATGCCCACGAAGATCATTGCGGACTCGCAAAACAAGTTCGTGATGAAGCGAAAAATGCCGAGATCTTTGTCCATGACTGGGAAACCGGGCACTTGTTTGGCCGTCTCGCCCATGACGAACATCGTAATTTAATGCTGCGTTCGGGCGTGCCGCCCACGGTCTTCGAAGAGATGCGAGGGATGTACGGCGACATCAGCCTGTTGACCGATTCGCTCGCCGATGGAGATGTGAAAAGCTTGAAAGACGATATGGAGCTTGATTTCGACAGCGGATCGCTCCGAGTACTGCACACACCAGGACACACTCCCGGTTCGTGCTCCTTCGTTCGCGAGGCTGACCGGACGTTGATCTGTGGTGATTGCGTTCTAAAACGCATAACGCCAAACCCGATCGTATCTCCGGATCCGCTTTCACCGGATAAGAGGTTCAAGTCGTTGGCGGAATACCTCGTAAGTCTTGCCCGATTGCGAAGTTTTTCGCCGACACTCGCATACGGCGGTCACGGTGAGGCAATAACGGATTTCGACGAACTCTTTCATCGTTATGTGCGGGCGATCGACGATCGGCAAAAGAAGGTGATCTCGCTTGTTTCGGGATCAGGCGTAACGGCGTTCGAGGTTGCAAAACATCTTTTCCCTAATTCTTTCGACCACGATGTCCACAGATTCTTGGCTATTTCAGAATCGATCGCGCATTTAGATTATGCGGAATCCGAGGGGAAGGTCGGTCTAGAAATGAATGCCGGAATAGAAGTTTATCGTCCCAACTAAGCAGTTTCAAAATCAAATGAGGTGCGTCCCGCCATCTCTCCGATGGTGTCAGTGAGTTTCGTGATGCCGTCAAACCCCGGGAGTTGCTGGACGCGCTGGGTCACCGTTTTATGGAATCCTTCGACGGTATCCTCACCAGCAAATAGCGTCGCGATGGTGTATTCGGTTCGCTTTTTTGCGAGCGATCCCTGCCCGACAGGCGCCCAGAAACGCTCGATCACCCAACGTGCCATCTTTTGAGCAAACTCATTCTTCTCCAGTTCGATGCGTGCAACGCAGCGGTAAAACTGAGCGTGGACAGACTCTTCGCGAATGATGCCGTTGACGATGTATGTCAGCACGGGATGATCGGCCATCGCGACAAGGCGTCGGTAACCTTGAGCGGCCTCCATTTCGTGAATAGCGCCAAAGGTCATGTGTGTAGCGGTAAACTTTTTGCCGATGAGATTGGTCAGGATCATCATCAGGTATGCAATGGTGTTGTAGGTGGTTGTAACGTCGGAGCGTACCTCGGTTTGCCATTTTTCGCCTGTTTCGTAACCGGCCTCATTCAAAAACCTATTCAAAACTTCGCCGTGGGTGATCTCTTCAATGCCCCAACGCTCCATAAATTTGCTAATGTATGGATCTTTGCCTGTCGGCGTGCGGAGTAGTTCGCGGTGGTACATATCCGTGAGCGTCTCTACGTCACGCATATATAATAAGACAGGTATGAGCTTTTCATCCAAAGGGTGATCCTTGACCTTTTCCCATGGAATATGGCTGATAAATTCCGGAGTCAGGACGCGCTCTTGCCGCTCGTACCATTCCAAAACTTCTCTGTTGGTCTCAAAAACCATAATATACTCGATATAATACTACACATCTCTCTTCAAAACGGCGACTTCTCTTTCACCGAGGTGAACACTTACTAAGATCTTAATTCGACAAATCAATAAACTAAGATGCGAAAATGAAGACGGCGTAATAATATAAGATTGTATGAAACATGTATTTTTATCTATTTTTCTAATTGCTACCTCATTGTCAAATGTCTTCGCCCAGGACAAGCCGCTCGCGGTTGCCGGCGAAAGCCGTCTGAAGAATATCAAGCAGATCACATTCGGTGGTGAAAACGCAGAGGCGTATTTCTCTTCGGACGGCAAACAATTGATCTTTCAGTCGAAACGCGACGGCCGCGGCTGTGACCAGATATATACTATGAACATCGACGGTTCTAATACGAAGATGATCTCGAACGGCGAGGGTCGAACGACTTGCTCGTTCTTCTTCAAAGGCGGAAAAAAGGCGCTCTATGCTTCGACGCAGGGCGGAGGAAAAAAATGTCCGCCCAATCCGGATTTCTCGCAGGGATACGTCTGGGCGGTCTATCCGGAGTACGACATCTACACGTCAACGTCTGACGGCAGGAATATTAAAAAGCTCACTGACTCGCCCGGCTACGATGCCGAAGCGACGGTCTCGCCCGACGGTAAGAAGATAGTCTTCACGTCTGAACGCGACGGCGACCTTGAGCTTTACTCAATGGACAAAAACGGTAAAAACGTCAAGCGCCTGACCAATGAGCCGGGCTACGACGGCGGAGCTTTTTATTCGCCCGATTCGAAGATGATCGTTTATCGCGGTTCGCACCCGACTGACCCGAAGTTAGTGGCCCGCGATAAAGAGCTGCTCGCTAAGCACCTTATCGTGCCGACGACCTTCGAAATTTGGACAATGAATGCCGACGGCACCAACAAACGTCAGGTGACAAAGCTGAACGCCGGTTCGTTCGCGCCGTACTTTACACCGGACGGGAAAAAGATAATCTTCTGCACGAACTATTTCGCGACCGACGAGCGCAAACGCAACTTTGACCTCGCGATGATCAACATCGACGGCACCGGCATCGAACGCGTCACCTTTAACGAAACATTCGACGGTTTTCCGATGTTCTCGCCGGACGGCAAAAAGCTCGTTTTCGCTTCTAATCGCAATGCCGCAACGACGGGTGATACGAACGTATTTATCGCTGATTGGGTGGAATAATATAAGCAGAACCACATGCTACCGCAGGCGGTTCTGCTTAGAAATCAACACATTATGTAAAGACTAGATATCGAATTCGAAGCGTTCATGATTTTATGAAAAGACAAAATGAGCACGATCGCTTTCAGTAAATTTCACGGGTTCGGTAACGACTACCTTGTAATCGAAAAGGCGAATATTCCAGCCGGAATGTCGTGGAGCGAACTCGCGGTCGATATTTGCAATCGTAATACCGGAGTTGGTTCGGATGGGATCGCCGTTTTGGAACGTCTGGGCGAAGCTGATGCGGATTACAGGTGCGAGATCGTCAATCCTGACGGTAGCGTCGCCGGTTTTTCGGGCAACGGCACGCGGTGCGCGGTCGCTTATCTGCATTATAAAGACATTTGGACCACCGATAATCTAAGGCTCAAAACGCGGAGCGGTATCAAGAACTATCACCTGATCGAACGCCGTGGTTCAGACGAATTTTGGTTTGAGGCCGAGATCGGAAAACCTATTTTTGCTTCAAATTTAATTCCGCTTTTGACGATCCCGAATCGCGACGCGGTCGTTAACGAGCCGATCGTGATCGACGGTCAGACCCACGGATTCTCCGCCGTGAACGTTGGCAATCCGGTCGCCTGCATCTTTGTCGAAACGTTCGATTTTGATTGGCTCCGCTTAGGGCGTGCGATGGAGGTTCACCCAAAATTTCCGGAACGCGTAAATGTTGTTTTCGTAAGGATCATCGACGGCGAAAACATCGAGCTTCGTATTTGGGAACGCGGTGCCGGCGAAACCTCGGCGTCGGGTACCTGTTCCGCGGGGGCAGCGATCCTCAGTGCCTTTATGCTAAAAACTACCCGCGAGGTCAACGTGCATTCGCCCGGCGGTATTACCAGTGTGATCTGGCGTGATGACGACGAGATCGTCATCACGGGCCGTGCCGACCTTGCTTTCAACGGCGAATGGCCGATTAAAAGCTGATCAGCGATTTTCCCTGCAAAGTGCGAGAACAGCGGCCGCTGATCACACAACCAGCTCGCCAT
>JBBRUA010000024.1:0-17488 GCA_038248245.1 Pyrinomonadales bacterium
CTTGATCTCCGGCTCGTTAGACGAAGCCAGTTTGTGCGCGATCAACATACTCGACAGCGTAGAGCCGACCTCGGTCGAATGGATGCCGCAGGTGATGAGAACTATTGTCTTGCCTTGCCTGATAAGTTGCTGCGCAGCTCTCTCGACGCGTTGCGTCGATGCTGTCCGCACTCCGAACTTTCGCGGATCGGCGAGCTTTGCATTGATCTCTTCGTACTTCTTGATCTGTCGAAGATTTTCCGGCGAACTGATCGTCGCATAGACAAACGGCGCGCCCATCGTCGTCTTGCCGATCTCTTCGAATAAAACGCGGTCCGAAGCTTTGTCGAGTTTTTGGAAATATTCAACGATACTTGCCCAATTCGCCAGCTTTCGGTCGTCACCAGGCGTAAAGCCGATCACATCTTTCGGGGCTGGAATAGTCTGCGCAGCGACCGACAAAGCCAAGAATGCACCACAGAGACACAGAGTCACTGAGAGGAATAGGAAACGCTTCATAGTTTCTTCATTCTAGTTGATTTCGAGTTCTTTGGATAATAACTTTAAGGGGAGCTTCTTGTTTTGCCTTTTTCCACGATGCGATGTAAATTAACCCAAGCTTAATATTCCTTTCCCCGACACGCTTTGCCATCACGCAGGCGATAGACGACACGACAACTTTTAGGAGAACTGCAAGGTATGAAGAATCCTTTTCTCGAGAATTTCCGTTCATATATTCCCGACGCTACGAAACTGCGTGAATTAACGCCGCTGCCGCTTATCGTCGGTACGCTGCTCGGCATCGTTTTCGGAGCTTCGTCGCTGTATCTGGTGCTGAAGGTCGGTCTGACGGTCTCGGCTTCGATCCCGGTCGCCGTTATTTCGATCACGCTGTTCCGAATTTTGTCGAAATTCGGCATGAAGGACGCGACGATCCTCGAACACAATATCGTTCAAACGACCGGAAGCGCGGGCGAGTCGATCGCGTTCGGGATCGGCGTGACGATGCCCGCGATCCTGATCCTCGGCTTCGATCTCGAGATCTGGCGGGTGACGATGGTCGCCGTGCTCGGCGGATTGCTCGGAATCCTAATGATGATCCCGCTGCGGCGCGCACTTATCAAAGATCAGCACGGAATACTCAAATACCCCGAGGGAACGGCCTGTGCACAGGTCCTGATCGCCGGAGCTTCGAAGGAATCTCGCGACGCCTCGATCGAAGCTGATAAGAGCGGTGACGACAGCGCGGCGATGCAGGGCGGCAAGATCATTGCCATCGGTTTCGGGATGGGATTTGCGTTCAACTCGATAATGCAGGTTCTGAAAGGCTGGAAAGAAGCGCCGGGCAAGATCTTCGGCAAACCTTTCGAGGGCGGCTCGGTGTCGCTTGAGAACAATCCCGCGTTGCTCGGCGTCGGATACATCATCGGCCCGCGTATCGCCGGTATTATGTTCGCGGGCGGTGCTCTCGCGTATCTCGTTCTTATCCCGATGATCAAGTATTTCGGCTCCGGACTCGTCGACCCGCTCGCTCCGGGATTGATCCCGATCTCGGAAATGGGCGTGCAGGGCAAGAACAGTATTCAGGGCAGCTACGTTCTCTACATCGGTGCCGGAGCCGTCGCCGCCGGCGGTATTATCAGCCTTTTCCGCTCGCTGCCCGTTATCTGGCACGGCATCAAAGGCGGCATCGCCGATTTTCGCGGCGGAAGTAAGGACGACACTGCCGAGGGCGCCCTGCCGCGTACCGATCGCGACATTTCGATGAAATGGGTCGTCGGCGGTATTCTCGCACTCATCGTTGTTATCACATTCCTCCCGGCGCTGAAGATGAATATTCTCGGTGCCATTCTCATCATCGTCTTCGGATTTTTATTCGTCACCGTTTCGTCCCGGCTGACGGGCGAGATCGGTTCTTCTTCGAATCCGATCTCAGGTATGACGGTCGCGACGCTGCTATTAACGTGTCTCGTATTTTTGATCGTCGGTTGGACATCGCCCGATCCGTACTTCGTTACGGCTCTGAGCGTCGGCGGCATCGTGTGTATCGCCGCTTCGAACGGCGGCACGACCTCGCAGGATTTGAAAACCGGTTTCTGGGTCGGTGGCACGCCAAAGAAACAACAGACCGCTATTCTCATCGGCGCGACCGCCTCGGCTCTCGTTCTCGGCCCGATCCTGCTCGCACTCAACGAAGGCGGGACGGTCTATGCTCCGCCGACGACCTTCACAAAGGTGAAAAAAGACGTGACGGTCGTCCCGACCGGGCTCGTACCGTTCAGCGGCGAATTCAAACCGTCGGTCGCAGGCGATTATCGCGTGTTTGAGAACAAAGCCGCCGAGGGCGAAAAGGATCCCGCAAACAAAGATCTGCCCACCGGTAAATTCCTGGCCGATCCGTCCGGAAAAGTGATGTACAAGGTGGACGAGAATTTTCCAAAGGGAGCCGTGGTCCCGCCCGGAGCCGAGATCGGCCCGGCAGAAAGTATAAAGGGAACCCAGGCCGCGTCCGACACGACCGTTTATCGCGGTTGGCACAACACAGTGTTGGCGGGCGGTGTCGCACCCGGCAAATATCTCGTTTCGGACACCGGAGAGATAAAATATCTCGTCGATCCGGGCATCAACGGCTCGATCACGGAACGTGACGGCACGGAAGTAACCAAATATTCCGCACCGAAGGCGACTCTGATGAGCTACATCATCAAGGGAATTTTGAGTCAAGAACTGCCCTGGGGACTCGTCCTGCTCGGCGTTATGATCGCCGTCACGCTCGAACTCGCCGGCATCCCGTCGCTCGCCTTTGCCGTCGGCCTTTACCTGCCGATCGCAGTCTCTGCTCCGATCTTTGTCGGCGGCATAGTTCGTTGGGCGGTGGATAAGGAGCTGTTCAAAAAACTGCGAATCCGCAACCTGACCCAGGAAGAAATGATTGCCGAAACGGACAAGAGTCCGGGCGTTCTACTCGCCTCAGGCTATATCGCGGGCGGAGCTTTGGCCGGCATCATCGTTGCATTCTCAGCCGAATTCCTGAGCGATACCGTCAAAGGCATCGAGGAATGGTCCGAGAAGAACAACGCTTTCTTCGCCGGTGATTACTCGGATCTATTAAGTGTTCTGCCATTTATGCTGCTCGCCGTCGTACTTTATTTCGTCGGCCGCGAATGGCTCTGGTCCGGAAAAAAGCCGGAATAAGATAGCGAAAGACACGGTAAAATTTTGTTTTACCTTTTTGAGTGCGGCACGTATAATAGGAATTACGTGCCGCCTCATTTTTTTGGTACGAGATCCTTCCGCGATTAATTTTTCAGTTCGATAACGATGAATACGAAACGTTTCTTTGGCACTTTTCGGAAAAGATTAGCACCGCTCGCGGTTGTGGTTTTTGCTATCGCGTTTGTTTACGGCTGTTCGGTCGCGGAGCCGAAAACCGATGCTAAAACTGCGGACGTAAAAGCGGCGAATGCGTCCGACACGACCGCCCCTCCGAAAGGCGCGACGATCACGATCGATCCGAATGGCCCGGCAGACACGGTGCGTGCATTTTACAAAGGCCTGCGCGAGAAGAAATTTCGCGAGGCGATATTTCTGACAAATCTCCGTCCGGCGATCGAAGGCCTCACTGACGCAGAACTGAAAGATTTCTCACTGGATTTCGAAGCCATTGCCGGTGACATTCCGACCGAGATCGAGATCAATGGCGAGATCATCTCCGGCGACACCGCGACGGTCACCGCGAACTTGCCAAATCCCGAAACGGAAAAGAACGAAGTCCAGCAGATCAAACTCCGCCGTCAAAACGGTATCTGGGTGATCCTAACGGTCGATGACGAGGCGGAAAAACGGATCAAACAGGACGGCAAAAACTATTTTTCTAATCTGCGAATAGAAACCCACCAGGAAGAAGCAAAGAAAATGCTCGAACGCATCTCAAACGCTCAACTTGCTTATTCATTGCAGAACAAAAGCGTCGCTGAGTTTCCGGTCCTGATCGACGCGGGCTACTTGCCGGACGATGTATTGAGCAGCCAGTCGACCGGCTACAATTACGTCGTGACGCTCGACGCTAAAAAGGTCGGATATTTTGCCACCGCAACGCCCGCCGAATACGGCCGGAGCGGCCGGCTTTCATTTTTGCTGGAGCTCGACGGTAAAGGCATTTCGCGCGTGACGAGCAAGGACAACGGCGGTAAGCCGATGAAGAAGTAAAGTTTGTGTGAACATTTACAGAAATAGCTTGTAATAAGTGTAAAATAAGTTTATACATTAAGTCCCCCACGATTATTTCGGTTTCCTCAACGCCAATGATACGTAGGCTGATCTCAAAATTTAATCGATCGCTCACCGAACGCCTTGTTTCGTCGCGGCGGCAACATACGGCACCGGTTCGCGTATGGTTTGAGCCCGACATTAACACTCCTCAAAACCGTGAGATTGCCAGGAATATGGCCGTTCCGGGCGAGACGGTCGATCTTAGCCGTACCGGAGTCGCATTTCTTATTTCCGCGATCCGCATCAATGAGAAATACTTCGTCGGTCAGGATCGCAAGCTCAATATCGAGATCGATCTGCCCTCAGGCAAAGTTGAGATGCAGGTCATCGGCCGCCGATATGAGAAAGTCGGAATTCATCTGTCAACGGAGAAATTTCTGATCGGCGCGCACATCATCAGGATCGAGAGCGAAAGCAATGCGACATTCGATCATTTCTTGCGGCATGGTCCCGAAAAAAATAAAGCCGGTCGCGGCGGCCTCGAGCTTGGTATGGACTGACTATTTCAAAATAACAATTTTTCGAACCGTTGAGCGAAGGGAAGTTTCCTTACGCTTTTTTGTTTTTCACTGCGTTTCGTATCTAATTAGATGATGAGCAAAAATGTTGGGATCGGAATTATCGGCACCGGTTTTGCGCGAAAAGTGCAGATACCTGCGTTTTTGGCGTGTGATGCTGTCGTGATCGCCTCGGTCGCGAGCGGCAGCATAGAAAACGCACGGTCGGCCGCCGCCGAAAGCGGAGCGACACATTTTACATACAACTGGCGCGAAACTGTTTCGCACCCCGATGTCGATCTCGTCTGCATCACCACGCCGCCGAATCTACATCATGAGATGGTGCTCTTTGCGATCGAGCACGGAAAACACATCCTTTGCGAAAAGCCGATGGCAATGAATGTCGCCGAGGCCGAAGAAATGGTCGGGGCAGCGAACGGCAAGCCATTGCTCACTCTCATCGATCACGAACTCAGGTTTCAGCCCGGGCGAAAGATCGCCTATAAGATGCTTCGCGACGGAGCGATCGGTAAGATCCGGCACACGAAGTTCCTATTTCAGGCACCGCATCGAGGTGATCCGAACATCAAGTGGAACTGGTGGTCGGACGCCTCCGTCGGCGGTGGTGCATTAGGAGCGATCGCGTCGCACATTATCGACTCGTTCAACTGGTTTCTGGGCACAGATGTCGCGAGTGTCTACTGCCAACTTCAGTCCCATATCAAGCAACGACCTGATTCCTCAGGCAAAATGATACCGGTCACGAGCGATGATGAGTCGAACATGCTTTTGCGGTTTCACGACAGCGAACTCACGAACGATGCAACCGGCCTCGTATCAGTTTCGATGATCGAAATGCCGAAATATAAAAACCGTCTCGAATTTTACGGTGACCAAGGCTCTATGCGGATCGATCATCGCGGCGACGTTTTCATTGCAAATGTTGGCGATGACGATTGGCGAGAGGTCGACGTCGCAATGGGCGAAAATATTGCCGGTGTTGCTGATACCGGATTTGCACGGGGATTCAACGAGTTTGCACCAGAGATCGTCGAGGCGATTCGAAACGGCAAAACGCAGATCGAACACGCTGCAACCTTCACCGACGGCCTGCGTGTGCAAAGGGTGCTTGACGCCGCTCGCGAGTCAAATAGGTCGGGAAGTGCGGTAGTGATCTGACCAAAATGGTAAATTAATCGCAAATACTTGAAAAATCCTAGCAGTAAAACTAAAATCAAGTTGCCTTTCCGTATCCACTTAAAATTGAAGAGTTGTTGGTAAAAAGTTTTCGAGAACGTAATGAAAAAAATAATTATTCCGGCTTGTTTATTGGTTTTGGTTGGTTTCGCGTTCCTTTTTTGGACGCCTATTTCTAAGACTTTGGCGCAGATCGATATTTTCTCTGAAAAGGAACCGGACATTCCGGCGATGCTTCGGAATGCAAAGAACTCGATCACCAAGGAAGAATTTCTTGAGGGCAGGGCGATCTCGTTTGGTCTCAGACGCGGCCTTACCAACGATCTTGATGTGGATCCGCAGTTGCGTCCGGCGGCGGTTGCCGAAATGGACAGGCAGGCTGACGCATTGACGGAACGCGCATCGTCGCCTGATAAAGATTCACTCTTGGCGAGCTGGTCACCGATCGGCCCCGCACCGATCATTGCGGGCGGTGCCCGCGATTCCGGCCGCGTCATCGCTATCGCGGTCCACCCGACAAATGCTGACATCGTTTACGTCGGCGCAGCCCAAGGCGGACTTTACCGCTCGACCAACGGAGGAGTTTCCTGGACGGCGCTTATGGACGGGGCACAGAGCCTGGCGATCGGCGCGATCGCGATCTCGCCTTCAAACCCTGAGATCGTTTACGTCGGCACGGGCGAACCCAATTTCTCTCTCGATAGCTTTTTCGGTGTCGGCGTTTACCGCATCGATAACGCCAGCACGACCGCTAATCTGAGCGGCCCGCTCAATAAAGACGCAGGAAATATTGATGTCTTTACCGGACGCGGGATCGGCGAGATCATCGTCAATCCGGCGGACGCAAATACTATATTCGTCGCGACTACCTCGGGACTCGGTGGTATTGGCGGTACTCCAAACAATGTTTTGCCTTCACGCGGAATATTTCGCTCGACAAACGCAACAACGGCAAATCCAACTTTTGCCAAACTCACGGGCCTCGCCGGCAATATCAATGCGAGCGTCCGCGATCTCGCGATCGATCCTAACAACGCAAATATTCTGATAGCCGGCGTCGTGGCTGGGGGTCCGACCGGCGGCATCTATCGCTCGATCGATGCGTTGGCGCCGAACCCGACCTTTACGCAGACACAATCGTACGTTGGAACATCCATTAGCGAACTCACAACGGAGTTTGCGGCGATCCATCCGGTCGGGAACCCTGACGCAACGTTCTACGCGGCGACGGGAAATCTCGGCGGCCGCGTCTTAAGATCGAATGACGGCGGAGCGACCTGGACGCAGCAGATAGATAATAATTTTTGTACACCCCAGTGTTTCTATGACATAGCGGTCGCTGTCGACCCGACGAATGCCGAGCGCGTTTACCTAGGCGGATCTCCTGCTCTCGTTGCCGCATTCTCGGCAAATGGCGGCACGGCGTTTACGGAAGGCGGCTCTGGCGTTCACGTGGATACGCAGGCAATGGCGGTCGCCCCGTCCAATCCGGCTATCGTTTACGTGGGAACCGACGGTGGCATCTACAGATCGACTAACAGCGGAGCGAGCTACACACATCTCAATACAGCTCAATTTTTCGCGACTCAGTTCATGAGCATTGCGGTTCACCCGACCGATCCTAATTTCACGATCGGCGGTACGCAAGACAACGGCACAAACTTCTTCAACCCGGCTGGTACGAGTTGGACGCGAGTCGATGGTGGTGATGGCGGATACACCGTAATTGACCAAAACGCCACGGATAATACAAACGTCCGCATGTATCACACCTATTTTAGCCAGTCGAACAGCGTTGTCGGTTATGCGACTCGTGCCACCACCTCGGCCGGTTGGAGTTTCCGCGGCTGCAATGGCACGACGCCCGCGAACGGCATCACATGCGCTGATCCCGTATTATTTTATGCACCTCTCGAAAGTGGACCCGGCAATCCAAATAGTATTTATTACGGCACGGACCGCCTTTACAGGTCGGCCGACACCGGGCTAAATCATGCCGTCGTCAGTCAGGCGTTCGGTACACCGTTAAGTGCGATCGGCATTTCGCCTCAGAATGACAATGTTCGCATTGTTGGACAATCGAACGGCGGACTGTTCGGCACAAATACAGGCAGTGCGACGCTCGATAATTGGGATCCGAGCAATCAGGTTACAAACGGATTTATTGCTCGAGCCGTTATTGACCCGAATAATGTGGCGATCGCCTACGTAACCGTTTCGAACTTCGGCGTGGCGAACGTTTTCAAAACAACGAACCTTAATACTGGCACGCCGACATGGACCAACATTTCCGGGACGATCCCGGCAGTTCCGGTCAGTGCGTTCGTCGTCGATCCGTCGAATTCGAATAGCCTTTACGCCGGAACCGACATCGGAGTGTTTGCCTCGACCGATGCCGGAGCGACATGGGCTCCTTTCGGTACAGGTTTGCCGCGTACCGCCGTTTTCGACATGGCGATCGCGAATGGCAGCCCGCGAAAGCTGAGGATTGCGACCCACGGAAAGGGTATGTATGAAATTCCTCTCACCTCAACTCAGACCGCCGGCTTTATCGATTTTGACGGCGATCGCAAGACCGATCTTTCCATCTTCCGACCGGCACCCGGAGAATGGTGGTTCAATCGTAGCAGCAACGGTTCGACCGGTGCTCTGCAATTCGGAACCTCGACCGAGGTGTTGACCCCGGCTGATTTCACCGGAGATGGAAAGACGGACATCGCATTTTTCCGCCCCTCGAATGGCAACTGGTTTGTTCTCCGCAGTGAGGACTTCTCATTCTTTTCGTTCCCGTTCGGCACGACCGGCGACATTCCGGTACCTGCGGATTATGACGCCGATGGACGGGCAGACGCCGCCGTTTTCCGACCATCGACGAACACGTGGTTCATCAGCAGATCGACGGGTGGCACAACCATCACCGGTTTTGGTATCGCCGGAGATCGTCCGGTCGCGGCCGATTATGACGGCGACGGGCGAGCTGATATTGCCATTTTCCGGCCTGCACCAGGCGAATGGTGGATACAGCGAAGTACCGCCGGTCTGACCGCTCTCCAATTCGGCGCATCGACTGACAGGGCAGTTCCGGGTGACTACACCGGCGACGGCAAAGCGGACGTTGCGTTTTACCGGCCATCGACCGGGACGTGGACGATTCTACGCAGCGAAGACAATTCATTCTTTGCGTTCCCGTTTGGTAATTCGACCGACGTGCCTTCGCCGGGCGATTATGACGGCGACGGACGTTTCGACGCCGCGGTCTTTAGACCGTCGACCTCGACCTGGTTCGCCCAACGCTCGACCGCCGGAACTCTGATCCAGGCATTCGGCATATCCGGCGACGTCCCGCTACCAAGCGTTTTCGTTCGCTAACAGGCAGTTGGACAAAGGGCGTACACGCTAATAAGGGCGTTACATCCAACGGTGGATGTAACGCCCTTATTTTAGTTTTGGTCACCGCTCTAGCGAATGTACCCGTCCGGAAAATAAAACAGCGATGAGCGCATAAAGCTTGGATTGCGTGGGGATCAACCTATTTTTGAGTAAAACAGGGATATGCAAGGGCCGAGACACTCGGCAAAATGGTAAATGCGACAACGATCACAATCTTTCTCTTAATCTTAACTCCAAAAATAAAATGGATAACGGGAACGGTCCCATTATCCATTACATCTCGAAGTTTTCCAATCCTTGTGTTAAAGGCTGATCTTCTCGTTTTCGCCCGGGTTCATTTCCTGACCCGTGATCAAAGCCTTAAGAAATCCATAGAGTTGCACGATCTTACCCGAAGCCGTGTCCCAATACTCGGCCTGCTCGACGTCTATCTTAAGCAAGCAAAGGTGCGGATCCTCGATGCCCTCAGGAAACCAAGCCTTTAATACAGGGCTCCAGAGTTCTTCGATCTTTGCCCTATCACGGTTTATCTCGGCCCGACCTGAAACGGACACATATCTATCGCTGCCGGCGTCCGAATACGATACATTCACGCGGTTGTCCGCATTTATGTCATCGACCTTATGCGTCTGGTCACTCGTAAAAAACCAAAGCGTCCCGTCAAATTCGAATTGCTGCGTCGACATCGGCCGACTCCGCAGATACCCGCCGTCCAGCGTCGTCAGCATGCAAAAATCAATGCCCTCAACCAGATCCTTAAGTTTCTTGATCGCCTCATCCCTGTTCTCTGCCATAAAAATTATCCACGCCTCCTAAGATTTCTACTTTAGATTAGCGGAAAATCTCAAGTGGGAATGTAACGTATCGCACTTTAGAAAAGGTTTTTGGTTCTAACTGATCGGTAAGAAATTTAAGACGTGTGGTCCATCGTTATTCGCCAGCCTTCTTTGAATTTGCGGAACGTTAGGGTGAATTTTCCTTTCGGATTGTCTTTCTCGCGGGTCAGTTCCCAGCTTCCGAGGACTACGACGGCGTTTTTTGATAGGATGAAAAATTCGAGATCGGAAAATTTCAAGACGCCCATCTTGGCCCGTGAGTCGTAGCTCTTTTTGTAGCGGTCGAGCGTGGGCTGCCAGCCGCGGGTTACTTCCGTACCGGAAATGAATGTGAGCTTATCCGACTTCCAATATCCGGCCATAAACCCGTCGATGTCGCCGTTATTCCAGGCGGTCGACTGGTCGTTCATGACCTTGCGAATATCAACGGAGATCTTCGCCTGGCGTGAGGCCGATTGAGCGGCGATCGATGCGGAGATCAGGATCAAGAAAAGTAGTGAGTTGAAGATCTTCATAACAATGATTGTAATTCTACACAGCGTTTACAAAAACGGCCGATGCATGTGACTGCACCGGCCGTTTCAATTCAAAACCAAATGCCGTCTATTTTTTCGGTGCTTTTGCCGCGTCGTACGCCGTTTGGGCGGCAACCTGATCTTTTTGCTTGTCGGTCAGTGCGATCCCCATTTTTTCGAGCGTCGCGGCGTTGATTCCGCCGGTTGATTTTAGGGAATTATCGGTCTGATATTTCTTGATCGCTTCTTTCAATTCATCGCTCCGTTCGCCGGTTGCCTCGCCCGAGAACAACTTGGCTTCCTTGAGCTTTGTTTGAAGAGCGGTGATCTGATCTTTGGTCGCCTGAAACGGAGCAGGTTTTTTCGGTCCGTCCCCGGTCGATTTTGCCGTTTCCGACATCTTCTCTTTCGGCTTGGCCGGCTTCGAATCGCCGGACGCTATGGTGTTCGGATTAACCGGGATCAGTTTTTGCTTATCAGTCAAAGCGATGCCCATTTTCTCAAGCGTCGCACGGTTCAGTGATCCTGTTTTCGTCAGACCGTTGTCGCCCTGATACGTTTTGACCGCTGTCTTCCATTCCGCACTCGATACGCCGGTCACTTCACCGGCAAAAACGCTCTTCGCCTTTAACATCGTTTGAGCTTCTTTTACCTGCTCTTTGGTCGATCGAAAAGTCGGTTTTTTGGCTGTAGCTGGAGCCGTCGGAGTTTCAGCCGGAGCCGGAGCCTGAGCAAAAGCCCCGGTCACGAGCAAAAACGATACTGAAATAACAATGAATAGTTTACGTAACATTTATTTTCTCCAAATTAGGTGGAAGGCGGCGGGAACGAAACATTCCGTAAAAGATTTGTTATCGGTCTCAAAGCCAACCTGAATTTTTATTTCTTGACGGTGAATTATCATTCGATTCGTCCGGCTTGTCAAGAATTCCCCCGCAGTTTGTTTCGTCGCTGTATTAGTCTGCGACCATAAATTCTTAAAAGGGGAAATGCACGAATTATAAAATTTCGCTTGCTGAATGAATGCTCATTCAGTTATAATTACGGCAACAAAAAGTTGTATCAAAATTTAGAATCTCGAATACATTATGAACATAACAAAGGCCGCTGTTTTAGGGGCTGGAACAATGGGTGCCGGTATCGCCGCACATCTTTCGAACGCGGGCATTCCGACGCTGCTCCTCGACATCGCTCCGAGCGACCTGACGCCTGATGAAGAGAAAAAAGGCCTGACGCTCGAATCTCCCGCAGTGAGCAACCGAATTGTTAACTCGCTGTTCGACGCCGCGAAAAAGCTGAAACCGGCTCCGTTCATGCTAGGCGATAATGCGAAGCTCATTACGACCGGTAATTTCACTGACGATCTCGCGAAAATAAAAGACTGCGATCTCGTCATCGAAGCCGTTGTCGAGAGTCTCGACATCAAACATAAACTGTTCGCCGAGGTCGAAAAATACCGCAAACCGGGAGCGGTGATCGCCTCGAACACCAGCGGCATCCCGATCGACTCGATCGTTGCTCCATTCGCGGACGATTTTAAATCGCATTTTGTCGGCATCCACTTCTTTAATCCACCCCGTTACATGAAGCTCGTCGAGGTTATTCCGGGCACCAAAACAAGCGGTGAGGTCGCATGCAAAGTCTCCGGTTTTCTCGATCAGCGGCTCGGAAAAGGAGTCGTTCCGGCGAAAGATCGGCCTAATTTTATCGCCAATCGTATCGGCGTTTTCGGCATGATGGCGACGATCCACGAGATGATCGAGGGTGGCTGGACGCCGACCGAGATCGATCAGATGACCGGCAAGGCGATCGGCCACGCTTCATCTGCGACCTTCCGAACCTCCGACCTCGTCGGCCTCGATGTGACTGCTCACGTCACGTCAAATCTTTATCCGGCCGTTCCCGACGACGAAGACCGTGAAGTTTTCCAGTTACCGGAACTTATCAAAACGCTTTTAGAGAAAAATCTGCTCGGTGATAAGACGAAAGGCGGATTTTTCAAAAAATCTAAGGACGCCGAGGGCAAACGAGTAATCCTTGAACTCGACCTGAGCACATTCGAATATAAACCGCAGGTCAAGACCAAATTCCCGTCGCTCGACGCCGCGAAAAGTATCGACGACCGTGCCAAGCGCGTAAAAACTTTGGTCTGGGGCAACGATCGCGTCGGCGAATTTCTCTGGAAAACGACCTCGCGAGTCTCGCGTTATGCGGCGAACCGCATCCCGGAGATCGCTGACACGATCGTCGAGATCGACAATGCCATCAAGTGGGGATTCGGCTGGGAGATCGGCGTTTTTGAGGCGTGGGACGCGATCGGCGTGACTGAGTCGGTCGAGCGGATGCGTGCCGAGGGTCAGGCGATCCCGGCGAACGTTGAGAAAATGCTTGCCTCGGGAGCAACAACATTTTATAAGAATGAAGGCGGAAATCAGTCGTTCTACGATCTGGTCGCGGGCGAATACAAACCGATGCCCGCACGTCCGGGCGTGCTCGTTCTCAAAGACATCAAGGAACGCACCGGCGTTATCAAATCTAATCCCGGAGCGTCGCTGATCGACATCGGTGACGGCGTCGCCTGTCTCGAATTCCATTCGAAGATGAATTCCATCGGCGGCGATACGGTCGCGATGATGAATTTTGCGATCGACGAGGTCGAGAAAAATTACAAAGGCCTCGTTGTCGGAAATCAGGGCGGTAATTTCTCCGCTGGAGCCAACATTATGATGCTCCTGCTCGCCGCTCAAGAGGAAGAGTGGGATGACATCAATATGATGATCCGCGGCCTGCAAAACGCGGTCATGCGTCTCCGATATTCGGCGAAACCGGTCGTCACCGCTCCTTACGGATTGACGCTCGGCGGTGGCTGCGAGATCTCAATGCACGGCGACAAAGTTCAGGCGGCGGCAGAAACGTATATCGGTCTTGTCGAAGTCGGCGTCGGACTGATCCCTGCCGGCTGCGGTACGAAGGAAATGACCTTGCGTGCTATGAACGCGGCGAAAAAAGCGCCGGACGCCGATCCGCTCGCGTTCCTGAAGAAAACATTTGAGATGATCGGAATGGGGAAGGTTGCGACGTCGGGCCAGGAAGCAAAATCTTGGGGATTGCTCCGCGATTCTGACGCGATCTCGATGAATGGCGACCGCCTCATCGCTGACGCGAAGCAGGAAGTTCTGAATCTTCACGCGTCCGGCTACGTTCAGCCGGTCGAGCAAACGGATATTCTCGCACTTGGCGAATCAGCCCAGGCCGCGATGAAACTGGCTCTGCACATGATGAAACAAGGCGGATTCGTCTCGGATCACGATGTTTTGATCGGCAGAAAGCTTGCCAAGGTCATGAGCGGCGGCGATCTGAATCATCAAACTTACGTCTCCGAGCGATACTTGCTCGATCTCGAACGCGAAGCATTCCTGTCGCTCTGCGGCGAGCGAAAAACGCAGGAACGGATCGCCGGAATGCTAAAAACCGGCAAGCCTTTGAGAAATTAATTTGTCCGGCTTCGTACGCCGAAGATCGTTGAAAATATGCCCGAAAGGTATTTAGTGGAATCAAATGGAGAGATGCGGCTGGGCTAAAAACGATCTGAATATTTCGTATCACGACCACGAGTGGGGCGTGCCGGTTCACGACGACCGTTTGTTCTTTGAATTTTTGATACTCGAGGGGGCTCAGGCCGGGCTTAGTTGGGACACGATATTGCGAAAACGCGAAAATTATCGAGCAGCGTTCGATAATTTCGAAGTTCAAAAAGTGGCCGCCTACGACGAAGCGAAATGCGCCGAACTGCTAATCGACGAAGGCATTATCCGCAATCGTTTGAAGATCGCCTCGGCGGTGCGAAACGCGAAAGCTTTTATTAAGGTGCAGGAGGAATTCGGTACGTTCGACAAATACATCTGGTCATTCGTCGGCGGTAAACCGCTCGACAACAAGGTCAAATCGATGGCCGACGTTCCGGCAAAGACCGAGATCTCAGACGCGATATCGAATGACCTGAAAAAGCGCGGATTCAACTTTGTCGGCTCGACCATAATGTACGCGTTCATGCAGGCGACCGGAATGGTGAATGATCATTTGGTGAGTTGTTTTCGTTACAAAGAGATTGCCCGCTAAACACGCAAAAAGACGCGAAAAGGCCGAATTCTTTTTTTCGCACATTTCGCGTGTTTCGCGGGCGAAGATTTTATGGATTATCCGATAACTCCGGCTGTCAGATTTTTGAGAGAGAAAAAGGTGAAGTTCGTGCCGCGGCTCTATGACTATGTTGAGAAAGGCGGCTCGGGCGAATCGGCGAGACAGTTGGGCGTGGACGAACACGCGGTCGTAAAGACATTGATATTTGAAACGAATGAGAAAAAGCCTTTGATCGTGTTGATGCACGGTGACTGTCAGGTTTCTACTAAGAATCTTGCCCGCCATATCGGCGTCAAGTCGGTCGAACCGGCGACGCCCGAGCGGGCAGCTAAACACACAGGCTACCTCGTCGGCGGCACATCGCCATTTGGCACGCGAACGGCGATGCCAGTTTACGTCGAGAAATCGATACTCGATCTCGATGCGATCTACATCAACGGCGGCAAACGCGGATTTTTAGTCGAGATCGACCCGGCCGTTTTGAATGAGGTTTTGCAGGTCGAAGAAGTTGAAGTTGGAATTGAAAACTAAGATTTAGCCACGAATGACACGAATTACACAAATGGATTTATTCGTGACACTCGTGTAATTCGTGGCAGAACAAAAATTATGAAAGAAGCAGTAATAGTATCGGCCGTGCGAACGGCTGTGGGTAAGGCGCCGAAGGGCACTTTGAAAAATACGCGGCCGGACGATCTTGGGGCGGCGGCAATTAAAGAGGCGGTCGCGAGAGCGGGCGTTGATCCTTCGCTGATCGACGACGTTATTATGGGCTGCGCGTTTCCCGAGGCGGAGCAGGGAATGAACGTCGCACGGACCTCGATGATCGCGGCGGGTTTGCCGGTCGAGACTTCGGCGATGACGGTCAATCGTTATTGCTCGTCCGGTTTGCAGACGATCGCTTTGGCGGCGGAGCGGATCATGACCGGCGGTGCGGATGCGATCGTCGCGGGCGGGCTTGAGACGATGTCGATGATACCGATGGGCGGCAACGTCGTGCGTCCGAATCCGGCGATGGTCGAAAATTATCCCGATTATTACCTGAACATGGGCCTCACCGCTGAGAATCTCGCGAAAAAATACGAGATCACCCGCGAACAGGCGGATGAGTTTTCATACAATTCGCACCGAAAAGCTCTCTCGGCGATCGCCGAAGGGAAGTTTAAGAATGAGATCGTGCCGATGACAATATTCGTTGACGAACTCGACGAAGGCGGACGCGTTCGTCGCAAAGAGGTCGTTTTCGACACCGACGAAGGCCCGCGTGCCGACACTTCGGTCGAAGGCCTCGCGAAATTGCGTGCCGTGTTCCACGTCAATGGAACGGTCACGGCGGGTAGTTCTTCGCAGATGTCGGACGGTGCGGCCGCGTCGGTCGTAATGTCGATGGACAAGGCGAACGAGCTAGGCATCAAGCCGCTGGCGAGATTCATCTCGTTCGCGACCGCCGGTTGCCTGCCCGAGGAAATGGGCATCGGCCCGGTCTACGCGATTCCGAAGGCTTTGAAACTAGCCGGCCTGACGCTCGACCAGATCGACGTCATCGAGCTCAACGAGGCTTTCGCCGCTCAAGGTCTTTCAGTCATGAAAGTGTTAGAGATGGATCCATCAAAGGTTAACGTTAACGGCGGTGCCGTCGCCCTCGGACATCCATTGGGCTGCACCGGTGCCAAATTAACGGCGACGGTCTTGCAGGAATTGATCCGCACCGGCAAACGCTACGGCATGGTAACCATGTGCGTAGGCGGCGGCATGGGAGCGGCAGGAATTTTTGAACGATTGGACTAGGAATTTTATTACCACAGAGGCACAGAGGCACAGAGAAGGAAGAAATATTAGCCGCAGATATGCGCGGATTTCGCAGATAAGATTGAAAGATATTTTCAAAAGAACTCTGTGTCTCCGTGTCTCTGTGGTGAAACAATCTAAAAAATAATATGGAAGCACAAATGGAAAAAGCATACGTTAAGGGCGGAGAGTTTTTGATCGCTGATTCAACAGCGGCGGAGATATTTACGCCGGAGGATTTTACCGACGAGCATCGCATGATCGGTGAAACCTGTCGTGAATACATCGACAATGAGGTCGTCGCCAATATGGCGGCACTCGAGGCACATGACTGGGACATAGCCCGCGACCTTCTCAAAAAGGCAGGCGACCTCGGCCTGCTCGGTGCCAACATTCCCGAGGCTTACGGCGGCATGGAGCTCGATCAGACCTCCGGTGCGATCATCGCTGAGATGGTCGGCCGCAGCAGCGGTTTTGGTGCTTCTTACGGAGCCCAGACCTCCATCGGCCTGCTTCCGATACTTTATTGGGGCAGCGAAGAGCTGAAACAAGAGTGGATCCCAAAGATCATCTCCGGCGAAGCCGTTTCCGCCTATTGCCTGACGGAATCGAGCTCCGGTTCGGACGCTCTCGGTGCGAAATGCGTCGCGAAACTTTCCGAGGACGGCCAGTCCTACATCCTTAACGGCGAGAAAATGTGGATCACCAACGGCGGCTACGCGGACGTTTATATCGTCTTCGCAAAGGTCGACGGCGTGAAGGAGAAGTTCTCGGCGTTCGTCGTGCCGCGTTCAGAGAACTGCCGCCCCGGCGCTGAAGAGCACAAGATGGGCATCAAGTCGTCCTCGACGACCGCCGTCATCTTATCCGATGC
>JBBRUA010000025.1:0-17434 GCA_038248245.1 Pyrinomonadales bacterium
AAATTATGTTTAAAGATACACACGCATTCAGCAGTTTTTCGGTCAACGATCTGGCCGCGGCAAAGACCTTTTACGGCGAAACACTCGGCCTCGAGGTCGAACCAATGTCCATCGGGCTAAACATTTCGATCGCGGGCGGCGGCAGCATCTTCGCGTATCCAAAATCAGACCACTTACCAGCCACTTTCACGATCCTCAATTTCCCGGTCAAAAACATCGACGATGCTGTCGATCAACTGATCGCAAAAGGCGTCACCTTCGAACAATACGACGGCCCGATGGGATCCAACGAAAAAGGCATCTGCCGCCCCACCGAAAAAGGCCACGGCCCAACCATCGCCTGGTTCAAAGACCCCGCCGGCAATTTCTTAGCGGTAATGGAAGAAATGTAATTGAGATGTTTTTACGTGGTTGGATCGTATTACAAAGTGTTTGCGAACGGAACTAACTCGCGATCTTGTTAATTCACGAGTTCCTAGTTTTAGGAGGATCGTGGTGTCTTAAGTTTCTCACCGATTTTAAGAATTTTTTTCTTATCACTTTCAAGTTTTCGTTTCACTTTGGATGAGTCCTCGGCAGCCGGAAGCCGTTCAGGTTGGACACCTCTTTCGCGAAGCATTCTACGAACCGCTGAATTATTGTCAATGTGTTCTCTAGATATTGAACTCTCCCCATGAAGATCTTTTTCGATAACATTATGACCCGTCAGTTCCGTTGCGAAGTCTTTTGCTTTGATCGTAAGTGTCGGAAGAAAGTCCGCTAATGCACGTCCGTGCGGAACGGCCAGCCTACGTTCATGTCCTCCGTGGTATAGCCAAAAAGAGCCTTATCTCCTTTACTCCTAATTATTCCGAAGCCCTTGTTGTCAACCCCTCTTCCGTTAATAACTCCTGAGAGTGTTTTCTCGGAAACAGACAGTTTTTCACGAGCTGAGATTCTTTCGACATCCAGAAAATGTTTTTCAAGAATCTCGAATTTCCTGGTTTGAACCGCAAAATAACCTTGCGCAAATGCAATTTCGGTCTTCGAAGGATCCCCGTTTTGAGCAATTAAGTAGCAGGCGTATCGAGTTAATGCTATGTCCTCAATTTCGCGTGGGGCCGCGTTTCCTACCTCTACCGTCTTGAATACATCAGCGAAATGGCTTTCGACATCTTCGCCGATATTGCCGCATGACGCTTTAGCACGGTCAATCGCTTTTTGAAAACTCTGCCAACTTCCGTACCCAAGAATCTCCCTGAGTTCTCTCGCACTCCAGCATTCCGTTCCTTTCAAGTCATGACACGCCGATTCAAACTTTTGCAGTAAATCTTTGATTATTTCTCTTTTCATCACTTTTGGCTGAATGTTTAGTTTGTATCAAAACGAAACATGTTATTCAGTCGAATAACATGTCCCTTTAATAGTTAGTCTCATATCCGCAGCGGCATTACTATGTATTTGTAGTCGTAGGTTGAGTCGCCGTGGATGGACATTTGGGTTTGGGCGTTGGCGTCTTTGAATTCGAAGGCGATGCGGAGCGGGGCTCGGCCGGAGTCTTTGGCCGGGGCAGTTGCGGCGGCTGAGACGGCGTCGGCCCTGGTGCCGATGGTCGGTTCGTCTGGGTCGATCTCGGTCAGCGATGCCGGTGACGACATTGAGGCGTCATTCGAATTGTGGAGCGATCCGGCGTTGTTCAGGAACTCGAGCAGATACTGCCAATTGAACCCGAGCTGAAACTCCTCGCCGGAGTATTCAGCCTGAACAGCCTCGATGCCCTCGCCTTCTTCGCTTGATTTCGCACTGAGTTCGATCTCGCCTTCGCGGACCGTGACGCGGATCGAGCGGTTGCGTTCGTCCGCCATCAGGCTGACGCGGCGGACCGCTGCACGCATCTCGTCGAGGTCGAAGATGGCCGCCTTGTCATTGTCCTTGGGCATGACCATTTCGTAATTGGGGAACGTACCCGACAGCTTGCGGCTGATCAGCAGTCGGCCTTCCATCTCAAAATAAAGATGATTCGAGTCTTCGCCAAAGCTAATATCGCTCGACGTGTCACGCGAGACCTTGGCGAGCTCGAGCAGAGCCTTTTTCGGGATCAGCGTGTCGATCGCATCGGTCGAGTCGCCAGAGGTCAGTGCCTTTTCGATGTAGGCGAGACGGTGGCCGTCGGTGGTGATCATCTTCGCAGTGCCGTCGCCAACGATGAATTTTGCACCCGAGAGCGTGAATCGTGAAACCTCGTTAGTGATCGCGAACGCCGTATTCTGAATGAAATAATTGAAGACCGCGGCCGGCAGCTTCATCGGAGTGCTCTTGAACGACGGGATCTCAGGGAACTGTTCGCGGCTGACACCGGCGAGGCGAAAATTTGCACGGCCCGCTTTCAGCGTCACCCACTCGTTATCCTCTTTCTTAAAATGCACGTCCGAGCCGTCAAGGTTTCGAACGATATCAAACAGCTTACGGGCCTGGATACACATCGAGCCCGATTTGATGATATCCGCATCCGCGTCGCAGCGGATCGTGACGTCGAGATCGGTACCGACGATGCGGATCTCATTTTCACCGATCGACTCGATCAGGATATTTGCAAGCACAGGGATCGTCGTTTTGCGCTCGACCACGCCCTGAATAAAGCCCAACTCTTCTTTTAAAATGCTCTGTTTAATTTTGAATTCCATAATAATGCTCCTGATCCGATACTTGCCGCTACGTAAGCTTTCTTGTTCAACAATTCGCTTAACGATTTTCGACGATTTACGGAAGATTCATATCCCGATAAACGTTATAATCTGAAGTCGTGCCAAAGCTTCGCGGTTGGAATCGCGAATGGTGACATAAGTTGGAAGCGTGAACAGGTTTGGAATCTGTCACGGCGTGATTGCAACTTATGTCACTTTTTCTTTGGCACATAACTATCATAAGCCAATCTCTTTTAGGTCGCTACTGCTCGTTTTCCTCACCTGATGCTTGATCCGGCTTTTACTATTACTAAGAACTAAATAAATTAGATATAGATCTAGTAGTAGTAATAGTGCCTGTGGATATGTGTAAAAGCGGCCTAACTGCTTATAAAATATGCGTTTTTCCGTCCACAATGCGTTGTGGATAACCTGTGGAAAATTTCACCTACAGTGGATAACTCTGATCCAATGCTTTTATCCACCGTTGTTCACAGGCTTTGTTGAGCCGCTGGTGCGGAAAAGTGGATAAACTTTATTCAAATATCTGTAAACAAACGACTTATCTATTTAATGCCGATCGTCGTATTGTGGAAATGCGAAAGGCTAAAAAAGTGTTAAATCTTTGTTAACTAGTTGCAAAGATTATCTATTAGCTCGCTGATCGTCCTGTGGAAAACCCGGTCGTCAGTCATTAGCTTATTTATCTTCTCGACCGAGTGCATTACGGTCGTGTGATGTTTGCCGCCGAACTCGCGCCCGATCTCCGGAAAGCTGTGTCGGGTCAGGCGTTTGCATAAATACATAGCCACCTGTCGCGGTACAGCGATCGAGCGTGAGTTGCTCTTAGACTTCATCTCCTCAACCGTCATTTTGTAATGCGAGGCGACGGCTCGGGCGATGCGCTCCATGGTCATTCCGGCCGGATGCTCGGCGTCGATGACGTTTTTCATCGCTTCCTGGGCGAGTAGTTTCGACAGAGGAAGGTTTTTGAGCGAGGCGATCGCCACGAGACGCACCAGCGAACCTTCGAGCTCGCGTACGTTGCTCTTGATCTTACCGGCAATGTACATCGCGATGTCGTCGTCGAGATAGATGCCGTCGAGATCGGCTTTTCGTTTGAGAATGGCGACCTTGGTTTCAAGATCAGGCGGCTCGATATCGGCGATCAGCCCCCATTCGAAACGCGAGTGCAGACGCTCCTGCAGCGTAGGTATCTCACGCGGCATGCAATCGCTCGAAATGACGATCTGCTTCTGATTGTTATGCAGCGTATTGAATGTGTGAAAAAATTCCTCTTGCGTGCGGTCCTTACCCGCCATGAACTGTATGTCGTCCATCAAAAGAACGTCGATCGAACGGTATTTGTCGCGAAACGCCGGTGTCTTATCAAAGCGAATGGCGTTGATAAGCTCATTCATAAATTTTTCGCTCGTTATATAAGCAACACGCAGATGGCTGTTGCGGGCCTTGATCGAATGGCCGATCGCATGCATCAGGTGAGTTTTGCCGAGGCCAACCCCGCCGTATATAAATAACGGGTTGTAGGTCGTGCCCGGCATTTCAGACGCCCCGAGTGCGGCAGCGTGGGCAAACTGGTTGCTGGACCCGACGACAAATTTCTCAAACGTGTATTTCGGATTAAGCGAAGTGTCTACGCCCTCGACGTCGGCGTAATTGATCACGCCGGGAGTTGAAAAGAAGGTGCGCGGTTTTGTTTCGAAAAAAAGCTCGGTGTCGTCTTCGTTCGACTCGGCCGGAGTTTCTTCGATCTGCCATTCGAGTGTGTAGCCGGGCAGGCCGGCGTCGACCAGCGTCTGGCCGATGATCTCAGAGTAGTACCGACAGATCCAATCCTTGGTCACGTCGGCCGCAGCGATGGTGACAGTCCGGGCAGAATCGTCAACGCCTACGAATGTGAGCGGCCGAAACCACGTATCGAATACTTGCTTGCTTAGACGCTCGCCGATAAGCTCCATGACGTCGTCCCAAACGGTTGTTTTTGCTAAAATTAAGTCCAAGATCGCTCTCCAAAGATCGTGTTTAAGAAGTGAAAATTCTCAAACAAAAATATAGTGCCCGTGAACACTTTAGTTTACGCCCGTTGCGGGCTCCAAAGTCTTTATTTTCTAGTTACTTTCGCCGATTTGTGTTACGGCCACAAGCATCTTATCCACAAGCTTTTCCACAGTGAAAAGGAAAAGCCGGTGAAAACTTAAAGTAAAGCATTAACTCGTTTAATATCAATACTTTACAAAGATTGTAAGCTTGAAAACGGATAACAGACTAACATGAAAAAGGCGCGTGCGCAAACAGAATTCCACAGGTTTTTTTTAATGTATTCACACGGATTTAACATCCTTTTTTAACAAGAACTTGGCTTGCATTTGGTATCAATCAGCGTTAAGTTTTTGATACATTTTTGTCCCGATTTTGAGCAAAAAATGACGAAAAAAAATAAAAAGATTTCGGTCCCGACGATACCGAAGACGGAGCCCTTCGCGAGCTTGCTAAATGGCCTCATTTATATCAGTGAAACGGATGCTGAGATCGTACCATTTACCGGCGACAACGCGCCGGCGGTCTCAAGCGACGAGATCCGCCGTCAGACCGGGACGCCAGCCGATGTTGCGATCGAAACGATAGACGCCCGGCAGTTTTTTGACCGCCTGACGCAAATAAAAGATTGGTTCGGCGATGCGGAAAAGAAACGGGCGGGTAGATTCGCCGAGTTACGAAATGAATTGATGGCAAAGCTTAAAGACGTAAAAGTTTTCCGTGTCGGCGAGATACGCATCGATATCTATATAGTCGGGATCGACGCGGGCGGACGGTTGGCCGGGGTAAAAACAAAGGCAGTCGAGACGTAAAAAGCTGCCGTTGCCGACAGCCTTTTTGATTAAATTCCAGTCTAACATTATTTCTGCACTACTCTCGCTCCGCCCGTTTTGTTCGTGACGATGCTCGTGGGTGATCCGCTGTAGGTGACGCGTGCTCCGCCGGAGATGTCGGAGCGGAGTTCGCCGCTGACCAGAACATCGACCGAACTGCCGCCACTACCCTCGACATTTACATCGGCCGCGGCGAGATCGCTCGCGACAACCTTCGCTCCGCCGCTCATCTCAACGCTCAGCTTTGCGGTCGTGCCGCTGGCGGTCACTCTCGACCCGCCGCTGGACTCGATGCGAATTTCCGAATTTTTAACCTCGCTGATCGTCACGCCTGCACCGCCGGAGGTGTCGATGCCGGAAATGTTCGGGGCGGTGATGCGAATGCGAAGCGGGCTTTTCGCGGAGAAGCCTTTCTGACGACCGATCTCCAGCGTGTCGCCGTCAACGTCGGTGGTAACGAGGGGCATCAAATTGTCATCCGCCTCGACCTCAACGCCGAACTCTTTGCCCGCAACGATCTCGACCTGAAATCCGCCGCCCACATTCACCTTTTCAAAACCCTTAACGTCACGCTTCTCACGGATAATATTGCCTGAGCCCTGAACGCCACCGAAAGAAGATTTGATCAAACCACGGACGCTGCCGAACGAGAAAATATTTGCGAAGACCAGACCGATTACCAAAGCGACTGCGAAAAGTAGAAAACCAAGCTTTTTCATATAATGCCCCCAATATATCCGAAACTAAGACTATCAACTGTAAATTCCAAACGAAGTCCGCATCGTGAAAGTTCAAAGATATTCAAAAGTGAAAGAGATTGTGCGACCGGAACCAAAGTTCTATTCATACCGCAGCGATTCGATCGGGTTCAACCGGCTGGCCCTGATCGCCGGCATGACCCCGGCGACGAACGCGATGCCGCAGACGAGAGCCATCACGATGGCGATCGACGGCAGCGTGAAGACGAACAGCGTGAAGCCCTCGAACGATTCGGCATACGACGTCACCAAAACCTTGTTCACGATCAACCCGACGACGATACCGGCGACCGTTCCGAGCACCGCTCCCCAAAATCCGATCAGTACCGATTCGAGCGAGAATATCGCGAAGATCTTGCCGCGTCCCATGCCGAGTGCTTTTTGCAGACCGATCTCCTTCGTTCGTTCAAGGACCGCGATCACGAGTGTGTTGATAATGCCAAAGGACGCGGCGAGCAGAGCGATCAGGGCGATGAGGCTCATACCGATCTTAAATATTCCGAGAGCGTCGGACGTTCGCTTTTGATTGTCGGCCATGGTCTCCGCAGTGAATCCGCGTGACTCCAGCAAACTCTTCGCGTCGTCGATCTTTGCTGGATCAGCCGATTCTAACTGAACCGAAAAGGCGTAGAATTTATCGAAGCCTTCCTCATGCTTTTGGTCGAGGTGGATCAGTTTTGCGGTTGCTGCATCGACGAATGAACTGGTATTCGTCATAAATCCTTTCGTTGCAACACCGACGATCTTTACCGGGACCGTTTTAAGCTGATCAGTCGGGTCTTTATAGGCTACGGTTGCGGTTTTTCCGATGAGGTTCTCGATCTTTTCGTCCAGCGCCCGGGCGAGGCCGATAGGAATAACTATTTGCCCGTCACCGGTGATCGTTGAGCCGGCCTCCGTCTTTTGCGTGATGCCCTGTGAGAGCATTCCCAGCTCTGCCCGATATTTCTTTTGGCCATCGACGGTTATGTATTCACCGGCGATGGAATAACGCGGCGTAACGCTTTTAACGTTTGTCACACCGTTGAGAGCCGTGTCCATTTGAGGAACGGTGACCAATGCCGAGGTGCGGTCGAACGGTTCACCGTCGTCATCCTCGCCATTCAGTTCGTTCTCTTTGTATTCACGCGGTCCGCTGCCGCCAGCACCCTCGGGACGTTCGATCTTTCGTCGGACCATCAGAACGGAGTCGCTTTCAAAATTCTTGATCTGGCTCTCGACGTAGCTGCGCATCCCGTCGCCGATGCCGTTGGTCATCGTCAGTGTGAATGATCCGACAAAGATCGCGGCGACCGTCAGGAATGTGCGGAGCTTATTGCGAAAAAGGTTGCGGTTGGCGATGCGGAGCAGGTCCCAGAATCTCATATTACGTCCTCACCTCTTTTTTCGGACACGATCCGTCCGTCCTTCATCTCGATCACGCGGTCGCAACGTCTGGCCAATTCGTCGTCGTGCGTGACGATTACGAGCGTGATACCTTTGTCACGGTTGAGGCTGAACAGCATGTTTTCGACTGCCGCACCGGTCGTCGAATCGAGGTTGCCGGTCGGCTCGTCAGCGAAAATAACCTGCGGTTTGCCGACCAGTGCCCGGGCGATGCAGACACGCTGCTTCTCACCGCCCGAGAGATCCTTTGCCTTCTTTAAGGCTTTGTCGGTGAGCCCGACGGCTTCGAGAGCGGACGCCGCATCCGCCGATGTCTGCGAAGCCGTCGCTCCGCGAATCCGCATCGGCAGCACGACATTTTCATACACCGTTTCGCGGCCATTCAGGAAAAACTGTTGAAAGACAAAGCCGAATTTCTCGTTTCGCAACAGATTTTTCTCTTTCTCGGTAAGCTCCGCCGTGTCGATGCTGTCAATGTGGACACTGCCCGAAGTCGGTGCGTCGAGGCACGCCAGAAGGTGCATCAGCGTCGATTTACCGCTGCCGGATTTACCCACGATCGCCACACAATCGCCGGCCTCTACCCGCAGATCGACGCTCCTCAAAGCCTCATAATCGACACCGTCGCTGGAATAAGTTTTTGAAAGATTTATTGCTTCGAGCATAATGGATGTCCCGTTTTTCTAAACTGTCAGACGTTATTCAGATACCTTACGCGCTGAATATACAAATGTTCGCGAATTTTGACCACCGATATCGGTGCTTATTGCACGATATGGGCCGTTTTTTGCGTCCGCGAGTGGCAATAACGCTGAAAAGCGGGTTTGGAACGCCCGTTGCACTGTAATAAGTAGATTCGATAACCATCACTTTCATACAATTTTAAGGGGGAAAGTAATATGTTTAAGAAAATTCTATCGATTAATCCGGCGGCTTTGCTGTTGAGCATCGCTCTACTTGCTGGGGCAAATTACACATCGTACGCGCAGAAGAATGGAAAGGGCGGCGACAAACACGGCGGAGAAAAACACGGCGGAGATAAGGGCGGTGGCGACGATCGTGAACAGGGCCGCGGAAAGGAAAAGCGTGTAGATCGCGGAGATCGTGCAGATGACCGACGCTCTGAGCAGCCTAAATATGAGAGACGTCAGATGCCTCAGGTAGTTTATAACGATCAGCGTCGCGACCGCGCTGATCGCGATTATCGCGGCAACGGTCAAGGAAAGGGTAATAAGAAAGAGAAACGCAATGACGATCGCCGCCAATATGAATATAGAAACGATCAGCGGCAGGTTCCGTCTTATGGCGGCTGGGTTCCGCCGGGACAGATCCGCAGCCAAGAGGTTCACAGGCGAAATGACGAGCGGAAAGCCCTCAAGAATGAGCAGAAATATGAGCGGAAGTTAGATAAGAATGAGCGGAAGCTAGAACGCGACGGGAATCGAATTTACCAAAGCGGTGACCGCCGCGATCAGAGCCGGGATCAATACTCGACGCCGCAGTGGTGGGGCAACGAGTCGCGAATCTATCGCAACGACTATCCGACAAGAGATCGTCAGTCGAGAGCCTATGATCCGAGATATCCTTACTCGGGCTATGAAAATGGCCGATCGTATACTGTGCCGTACTACGACGGTTACCGGCCAAATGTAGATCAGAGAAACACAAGCCAGAACTATTATGGCTACGATCCATACGTTTACGAAAATGGGTATGGAAATGATTACTACGACAATAACGGCACCAGTTGGAAATCAACCTTGCTTCGCACACTGATCGGTGCCGTGCTGAATGGTATTGGCGGCGGCGGCAACGATAATTATAACGATAATTTTTCGGAGAATAATTATCAGCCGTACTCGTCGGGAATTCCGGTAAATTACAGTCAGACCTCGTATTACAGTAATTATCCACCAGATTATGGTAATTATTCTCCGCAATATGGACAGAATGATTTTGGCGGAGGCTCGAACTTCGGTGGATTGTTAGGTGCACTGCCGATCGGTGATCTCTTTGGCGGCGGAAACGACATTGGCGGATTCGTGTCTCAGGGGTTGAGTCAGGTGCTGGCTCAGGGTTACCTGCAAGGGCTCTCGGCCGGTGACACAGCTCGTCGGTACGATTCGGCGGACCGGTACTACAATGATCCGTACGTGACCGATGACGGAATGTATGATCAGGGCTCGTCAACGATCGGAGAGAATCGACGGTTGCTTAGCGAAGGGTACGCTCTCGGATATCAGGACGCGTTGAACGGACGAGGTCAGGCCGACGAGGGTTCAGCCGGCGGTCTCGATCTGGTAAACATACTTCTCAGCAATGTTTTGAATTTGGGGTAAGCAGATCGCTTATCGATCTAAGGCAGGCTCACGCGAGCCTGCCTTTTTTTGTGCTTAAACTATCGAGCGTAAAAATAGAACTGGATAGCCTGAAATATTCCGATAACGAAGCCGAATAGTGCACCGAAAAGCTCGATCGTGCGCAAGTGTTCCTTGGCGATGGACATAACCAAACCTTCTAGTTTCTCGGGCGGATAATTATGGATCTTTTCGCGAACGAGACCTGCGACGTCGAACTCGGCGACGGCGTCAGGAAGCTTGGCGTGAACGGCGGCGATGATGGCGTCGGTCAGCGAAGTGCTGGCGGCTTTAACCTTGGCCTCGTCGATGTGATCACCGACCTTACCGATCGGGGTCGAGAGCAGACGTTCGATCTGAGATGCGAGCATCTCGTTAATGATATTGGACGTCTCGTCGCGGGCCAGAATGTCCAGAAGGCCTTTCGCGAGCATCGATTTTAGCTTTTCTTCGGACTCGGGATGGATCGTTTGCAAGATCGCGTCGATACTGTGCGGACGCAGCTTTTCGAGTAACGCGGAGACATATTTCGTGATGCCGGCCATCGTCTCTTCGCTCTGGAGAACGCCCAGGACCGATTTCGTCACTTGCTGCTTTAGGCGTATGAGCTGTTCCGGTGCTACCGATCCGATAACGTCGGGCAACGGTTTGGCTAAGGCATTATCGATACTCGAGCTAATAAAATGGCGAGCTTCTTCGGCAAAGTAGGTGCCGTTCAGCGTTTCCTCGATCCGTTTCGGCAAACTTTCATTCACCAGATCGTCGACCTCGCCCAAAAGCATGTCGCGGGAGACAAATATTTTCTTAAAGAACGAAAGATTCTCGTAATAACCATGCACCTCGTGCTTGATCAACGAACTGATCTGGTCTCGGGTTTTTTCGGCCGCGGCGATGTCGGCTAGCTGCTTGATCGCCGGTGTGATCTGTTCGTTGGCCTTTTCCTTCAATAACGCGACGGCGTCATCGGTAAACATCTTGCCGAGCGGCGTCTCAGAATTTACCAGGTCATCGATGCGGCGGCCGATGAAATCACTGATATTGGTCTCAAGCGCCTTTGCCCGGACACCGGTTCGGACGCGGTCTTCGAGAAATTTGACGATTCTATTAAATGCCTCATCATCGACCACCTCTGAAACGCGTTTGCCGAGCACATCATCGACACGCCGAGTAACAAAACCACGGATCGCCTCGAGCGATTCCTCGCTTTTAAGCACGACATTTATGTGATCCGCAAGCTTGCTTTGCAGTGAAGCGATCGCGTCGAGTACCGGTTCCCGAACATTCTTCGGCAGGGCCTCGATCAGTGATGGATAATCCTGTGCAAGGATCTCGCTCGTGTACGAATCGACCACGTTCTGTATCTTCTTTCGCAGGAAATCATTGCCGGTCAACTGCTCAATGATCGTGTCCTGCGAAACGAGTTCCTCGCCGACCGCTTTGCCGATCGCACTCGCGAGGCGATCGCGGTGACGCGGGATCATTCCCTGCGGAAATACGGTGATGCCTAAAAATTTGACCGGATTTCGCGGCCGAAAAAGCATTCGCACTGCGAGCCACGCGCCCGCATAACCATGGGCGGTCGCGAATACGATCAAAAGGCCGATCTGAACGTATAGGTTCTTAAAGATCGGCCCGGCAGCATTTATAATGTCGTTCAAAACATCCATATTATGGAATCATCAGCGTCGCTTCTGAATTTAGAAGATCTGAAAACCTTTAGACTTTAAACAGAATTCCGAAAATTCCTTTAGCCAGTCGTGACTGGCACTGTAGTTTTTCCATTGCTCGTCGCCGTCGCGGTGGAGCGTCATATCGTCGGGTTGGTCGGTGATGCTAAGGTCGCCGAAAACGCGCTTGTTCGGGGCGAGCTTGGGCAGCCATTCGCTCTCTATGCGGCGGCCGATATCGTGGGCGTCTTCGACCGAGATCTTTACACCGGTCGCCGTATAGGCCATCTGCCGCAACTGACCCTCGCCGACGATGTCCAGACTCTTGATAACCTCAAGTGCCGCCTTCCAATTCCATACGTTCGCTGTAAATTCAAAGTTCTCGCTGCTCAGATCGGTAAGTGTGAAGCTCATAAGTTTATCCTATTAAAAATGCTAAACGGCAAAGACGGTTTGGTCAATGAGTTTCGGCCTGGAAAACGATATAATTCGGTTTTTGCCAAAATGAAGCAAAGCATTCCTCTCAAAATCATCGTAAATGGGCCGATGGTCGGTGTGGCCATGATGATTCAGCGAGGAAGAGACGAATTTTTGCCGCCAAGCGTCAAGTCCGCAGAACAACTGGTATTCGATTTCGAGCTTACGGTAGATACGAGCGAGGCGAAGCCCAACTTTCTCGGTAAATATGCTCAGGGGCCGAAGGCCGCGCGGTTTGTTTACGTTAATTCCGGCACGTACGCCGATCAGCATTCCGTCTGGGGACGCCGGGCGAAGATCTCGCTGATGACGATAACGGACGATCAAATACAGACCGTCGTTTTGAAGGACGGCATGGTATTACAAACAGAATTTGAAGGCATCGGCCGCGACGGCGGGCCAACCTGTGCGAGCGTCAAAGGCATCGAGTGGAAGGTTGTAAAAGCGTGAATATTGAAAAATATCTATCACGTATCGGCCTCGACCGTCGGGTTATCCGGTGCGATCTGGAAACTCTGCAAACGCTCCAGTTGAACCATCTACTGCATGTGCCGTTTGAAAATCTAGATATTCACTGGAACGTTCCGATCTTATTGGACACAGACAGATTTTACGAAAAGATCGTTGAAAACAGACGCGGCGGATACTGCTACGAACTGAACGGCTTATTTAATGTGCTTCTCACGGAGCTCGGCTACGATACACATCTTGTTTCAGGCCGTGTTTTCATGGGCGAAAATGGATACAGCCCCGATTTCGATCACATGGGCGTCGTGGTCAAGATCGGTGAAGAAGAATACCTCGCGGATGTTGGCTTCGGAGATTTCGCCTCGGCACCGCTGAAGATCGACCCGAGCGTCGAGCAAGCGGACCGACAGGGCACTTTTTACGTAAGGCTGACCGAGCATGGAGCATTTGAAATCGAGAAATTTACAGACGGCAAATGGGTTCCCGAAGTGCTTTTTGGACGCAGCAGCCACGAACTTACGGAGTTTGCCGAACGAAATGAATTCCAGCAGCAGTCACTCGATTCGAATTTTACGAAACGAAAGATCTGCTCGATCCTAACCGCCGACGGGCGAAAGACGTTGACCAGCAACAAATTCATTGTTAAATCGGACGGTACTAAATCTGAGATACCAATTCACTCGGAAGGGAGCTTTGATGATTTGCTCCACAAGCATTTTAACGTCGTCAGAAGGATGAATGGGTGAAAGAATAGACACAAGTGTATTACATCAAGTAAAATGTATTACATGAAGTACGAATCCACGATCACGAGCAAAGGAACGATTACCATAGCCGCGCCGATCCGAGAAGCTCTCGGTCTGAAGCCGGGCGAAAAGGTTCGGCTGTCACTTCTTAATGACAGGCGAATATTGATCGAACCTGCGATCTCCGTGGATCAATTCGTCAAGTTTCGTGACGAGATTCTCAGCGAATTGTCGGAAATGCCTAGTCTCTCACCTTCGGAGATCGAAGAGGCTAAGATAAAAGCGAAAACGGCCGAGTACAAACGGAGGGGAAAGTCGAATGAACAGCCTCGACACAAACGTCGTTCTGCGACTCCTATTGGGTGATGTCGCCCAGCAGGAATCGAGGTCAATAGACCTTCTACGGAGATCTAAATGCTATTTGACGGACGCCGTTCTAATTGAAGTGATCTATGTGCTTGAAAAAGTCTACAAACATCCGCGAGTACGCATAATTCTTTTACTAAGAAAACTAATGACGATAGACAATCTGCGGTGTAGCGAGTTTATTCTCGTTGAAGTCCTAGATCTTTATCGAAAGCAACCAACTCTATCGATAATTGATTGCTATGCGGCTGTCGAGGCCAAAATAACTGACAACCAGCTCGCCACGTTTGATAAAAAACTACTGAAGTACGGCGGCTCTCACATGCTTGAATTATGATCATGCCCGAATCGATATCTTACGCCGACGCAGGCGTCTCCATAGACAATGCAAATCTCGCGGTCGCTAAGATTCGCGAATATGCTCGAAGCACTTTTAACGAGCGAACGCTGACGGAGATCGGGAGCTTTGGCGGGATGTTTGCCGGAGCTTTTCCGAATATGGCCGAGCCGATCCTGGTCGCTTCGGCGGATGGCGTCGGGACGAAGCTGAAACTGGCGTTCGACACCGGCATTCACAATACGGTCGGGGCTGATCTTGTAAATCATTGCGTCAACGACATTCTGGTTCAAGGCGCAAGGCCGTTGTTTTTTCTCGATTATTTTGCCACCGGCAAACTCGAACCGGACACAACCGCCTCGGTCGTCGAGGGAATGGCCCGTGCGTGTCGCGAAAACGGCTGCGTCCTACTCGGCGGCGAAACGGCGGAGATGCCTTCGATGTATGCCGATGGCGAATACGACCTCGCGGGATTTATCGTCGGTGTCGTCGATAAAGCTAAGGTCATCGACGGCAAATCCATCATGCCCGGCGACGTCGTCCTCGGCATTCCGTCGACCGGTCTGCAGACGAACGGCTATTCGCTCGCACGCAAACTCTTCTTTGAGGTCGGCGGCTACACTCCCGATTCGTTCATCGACGAACTCGGCACCACCATCGGCGAAGCACTGCTCGAAACGCATCGATCTTTTCTTCCACAGATCGGGCCATTGTTGGATGAAGTTTCAGGAACGGACAAGAGTGTCCGTACTCCGCTCATCAAAGGCCTCGTCCACATTACCGGCGGCGGCTTCCTAGAAAACATCCCAAGAATCCTCCCCGACGGCGTTTCCGTAGAAATAAACCGCGGCACCTGGCCCGAACTTCCAATATTCGGAATGATGCAGCGACTCGGAAACGTCGACGAAAAAGAAATGTTCCGCACCTTTAATATGGGTATCGGGATGATCGTGGTATGTTCCGAAGACGACAAAGACGAAATCGCAGATCGCTTGGAAAATTGTTACGAGATCGGCCGAGTTGGGTCGGGAAACCAAATCGTAAAGATCCTTTCATAGCTGGTCGTTCGATGCCTTATCTTATAGGCGCAACTAATACTTTATCAACTCTGTTTGCGTCCATATCCATTATTTCAAAACGCAAGCCGTTCGATTCAAAATGGTCCGCGGCGGCGGGAACTCGTCCGAGATGCATCAGGATAAAACCGGCCAGAGTTTGATACGATCCTTTCCCCTCTTTTGCTAATTTGGAGATGGCAAATAGATCTTTAAATTCATCGATCGGCAGCGCGCCGTCGAGCAGCCAGGAACCGTCTTCGCGCTGAACGGCATAGGCGTCCGCTTGACCTGCGGGGAGGGCAATGTTCCCGACGATCGCTTCGAGAATGTCGTTAGTTGTAACGAGACCTTCAACCGCTCCGTGTTCGTCAATGATCAACGCGATGTGCGTGTGCGAGCTCTTGAACATCTCCAAAGTTTGCAGGGCCGTGCGGGATTCCGGCACGAAAAGCGGTTGTTTGAGAACCGCTTGCAAAGACGCGGCTTCGCCTTGTAGGAGGAAATAATCTTTTGCCTTGACTACACCGATTACATTATCAAGACTTCCTTCGCCGACGGGAAAACGCGAATAGTGACTTTCCGCCATTTTCCGGCGAATCTTGTCGGGCGAGGCATTGACATCGATCCACTCGATATCAAGGCGTGGGGTCATGAGCGCGCTTATTCGCCGGTCGGCAAGACGAAAAACGCTTTTCAGCATATCCTGTTCCGATTCCTCAAACACGCCGGCCTGCGTTCCCTGTTCGATCAAGATTTTTATTTCTTCTTCGGTGACGGTCGGTTCATCCGACGGTTTGACACGCAAAATTTTGAAAATGACGTTGGACGAAACGGCAAGAAAGCTGACAAACGGCGCCGCAATCTTGGACAACAGATTCATCGGTTGCGCCACGAGGGAGGCAATTCGTTCGGGATTATTGAGAGCTAATCGTTTGGGAACTAACTCGCCGAAAATCAGCGAAAGATAAGTAATAGACAAGACTACAATGGCCAATCCGATCGCTTCGCCATATGGCGCGAGCGTCGGAAACCGGCTGACATAACCGGCAATTTGTTCAGCTATCGTCGCGCCGCCAAACGCGCCTGCCAAAATTCCAACCAGCGTGATGCCGATCTGCACGGTTGATAAAAAACGGTCGGGAGCATTGGCGAGTTTGAGAGCTGCTAGCGCTTTCGAATCACCGGAATTAGCCAGCTGCTGAAGCCGCGTTCTGCGAGCCGAAACTAGAGCCATTTCCGACATCGCAAAAATGCCGTTGGCGAAAACCAGCAAAATGATCAACAAAACCTCAAAAGCTATTACAGACATTTACTTCAACTTCGACGCTCATCCACTCAGGGTGCGAGACTCAAGAATATCGCAAATTTCTTGGTCTTAAAACCTTCACCAATAAAGGATGTCGAACTTTCAATTAACACCGGTCGCAAATGATTCTGCGGCGATTTCTTTAAGTTGTACGAGTAGATAAGTTTTTATGGTTTTCAACTCTCGCAATCTGTTCTCTATTTCGGATAATTTGGCGTTGATCATGTTTCGTTGTTCCTCCAGCGGGATTGTGCTTACATTTGCGCCCTAAAGCTAAATCTAGCGGGAGGACCACATTGGATGGCAATTGAATTGGGTGGAGCTGAAAACTCAATTCATTTTAGCCGCTGTTCAGCTCAGACGATCTCGAAATGAACCTTCTTACCCAAAGCCTTTGCATACTTACGCAGGGTTGAGAGAGTGATATTATCGGCGTGGTTTTCGATGCGGGAGATGGCACTCTTTTTGGTTCCCATCTTTTGGGCGACTTCCTCCTGGGTTAACTCTGCCTGTTCGCGGGAAAGCTGGAGCAGCACGCCGATCTTAAAGTTTTCGTAGCCCTCGTCGTAGCCGTCGGCAAACTCCGGGTCGAGGGCTTCTCGTTCGGCGATCGATCTGTCCAGATCATCCATTTCTTCGAGTTTCATAATCTTTCTTTCTTTGTTCGGCAACTCTGATCTCTCTTGAGGGCGTCTTTTCAGTTTTCTTTGCGAAACCATTTGTGAGCACGACAAAGTTGCCTTTATCCATGAAACCAAGAATGCGGAATGTTTCGTTGCCCGAATCTACTCTCACTTCTCAAATATCGTCGGTTCCAACAAGCTCGTGAGTTCCCGAACAATCTTCAGAACCCACGATACTTTTTTGAACTGTTTCGCTGTCAGCGACCTAAGGAAATCATCTACCGGACTGTCCCCGGAAGCAGTTTTGTAATACAGGATACTCCGCATGGTA
>JBBRUA010000026.1:0-17429 GCA_038248245.1 Pyrinomonadales bacterium
CCTCAACTGCCGCGCCTCACGCATCAACGAAGCCATGAAGCTCGCCGCCGCCCACGCCATCGCCGAGATCATCGGCGACGACGAACTCCACCCCGACTACATCATCCCATCCGTCTTCGACCGCCGAGTCGCCGAAGCCGTCGCCGCCAAAGTAGAAGAGGCCGCCTACGAAACCGGAGTAGCCCGCCGCAGCCGCTCCACCTCCGACTCCGAATTCTAAACCGGGTACGAACCGGCTTTCACGGATGGAGTACGGACACTGCTGTCCGTATGAGTGCGAAGCACGAACACATTCTCACCGGAGGAATCGGCGACGCGGACAAGAGTGTCCGCACTCCGATTCAGGCCTTTCGCTTTCTTTGTCGCAGTCTCTGACGCAAATATTACATTCACAGGTATTGTCTTCTGATAATATTGTCGAAGGTTAATGAGAACTGTGATCAAAGCAAAACTACTTGCACTGTCGGTGGAGGAACTGGCGAATACGATAACGCACGGGCTGGGGCTGGTGCTGAGTGTTGTCGGGCTTTTTGTGCTGGTGGTGCTCGCCGGTGTGATGGGAAACGCGTGGCTGATCGCGAGCTGTGTTATATATGGCCTGTCGCTCGTCGTTCTATACGCGGCGTCGACGTTTTACCACAGCACGACCTCGCACCGCCTCAAGAAGAATCTGCAGGTCGTCGATCACTGCTGCATCTATCTGCTGATCGCCGGCAGCTACACGCCGTTCGGGATGATCATCGCGGGAGATTCGTTCGGACGCGGCCTGATGGCGGGAATCTGGGCGTTTGCGATAGTCGGGATAATTGTGAAGGTGATCATTAGAGATAGATTCGCGGCCGTGAACGTCATTTCGTACGTGTTGATGGGCTGGCTCGGCGTCTTTGCAGTGCAGCCGCTATTCCACAAGCTTGGAATGACAGCCGTCGCCTTAACGATCGCGGGCGGCATCGCCTATTCGCTCGGCGTCATATTCTTCCCGTGGAAGAGTATCAAACACCATCACGCTATCTTTCACGTATTTATCCTCGCCGGCAGCATTATCCATTACGCGGCGGTCGTGCTGTATGTCGTGCCGTTTGCGGCTACACTCTAATTGAATGAAAGAAGATCTGAAGATCGGCACCTGCGGCTTTGGGCGGACAAAACGGCCCGAATACGTTACTCTGCTTCCGGTTGTGGAGATTCAGCATACATTTTATAACCCACCGCAGATCAAAACCCTAGAAAAATGGCGTGCGGACGTGCCGGAACATTTCGAATTCACCCTCAAGGCCTGGCAGATGATAACGCACGAAACTTCGAGCCCGACGTACCGACGCCTGAAACGCCCGCTAACCGAAAAGGAAACTCTCGAAGCCGGTTTTTTCAAGCCGACCGATACCGTCAGGGAAGCTCTCGACATGACGCTCGCCTGCGCCAAGGCTCTGCGTGCCCGGACGATTCTTTTCCAATGCCCGGCCCGATTCCAGCCTTTGCCGGAAAACATTCTGAACATGAAAGAGTTCTTCGCGGACGTGGATCGCGGAGATCTGAACTTTGCATGGGAGCCACGGGGCAAGTTGTGGGATGACGATGTTATTCTAGATCTGTGCGAGGAGCTAAACCTGTGGCACTGCGTCGACCCGTTCGCCCGCCGGACCGTCACGCCGCAAAATTGCTATTACCGCCTCCATGGCCGGCCGCGATGGCGCTACACCTACGAAGACGACGAATTGATGGATCTCGTCTCGCTCCTGCCCGACGATAACCTCTCGTACGTTTTCTTTAACAACATCACGATGAAGGAAGATGCGGTGAGATTTGAGAAGATCGTGGGTGAAATGACCGATTAGTCGGTGAACTTATAGCCGATGCCGTGGACGGTCTGAATATAATGCGGACTCTTGGGATTTTCTTCCAGCTTTTGCCGCAGCCACGCTTCTTGGAAAGGAAGATGCTCCTCTGCCTTTCATTCAGTCGGTACTTTTCGCGTTTCTCAGGGTCAATTTCTCTTTTAGAACGGGAACGAGGATCTTTGCCGCGTCGATCGCGCCCTTTATGTGCCGGTGATTCGTGAAATGGCCCGCGACATAGATGCCCGGGACGCTGGTCTCGAATGTTTCAGCGTTGTAGATCGGCACTTCGCCCGCTTTGACGCGTTCGGTCTTTACGCCCAAACCTTTCAGGATCGTCAGATCGGCGTCGGAACCGATCAGGACGAAGACGACATCGTTCGGCAATATTTCTTGCCCGCCGTCCTCATTTTCCATAACGACCGAGTCCTCCCGAACCTCTATCACCTTTCCTAAGAAGAACAGCTTGAGACAGTTGTTCTTGAGCTCACTTTCGAGCGGCTGCTTTACCCAATATTTTATACAGCCCTGCTTCGGGTCGTTATTTTCCCAATCCTTGCGGAAGATGGCGAGCGTCGTGTCCGCACCTTCTCCTGCCAGAAACAAAGCCGCCTCGCCCGCCGAATTGCCACCGCCGACGATGAGTGCCCGCTTCTTCACCCACGGATAGGTCTCGCGAAATATGTCACGCACCTTCGGCAGATCTTCGCCGGGAACATTCAATTTTCGCGGGTAGTCCATCGCACCCATCGCGAAAAGAATGTTTCTCGATTCGTATCGGCCCTTGTCAGTCGTAACAAAAAAGGCAGAACCGCCCGCATCAGCGCCCTGCGTTACATCCACGACCGTTTCTTCCGTTTGTATATTCAACTCATGCTCGAGCACGAACCGGACATAATATGAAAGCAGTTCTTCGCGCGTCGGCTTTTCACGGGCAGGCTGCAATCCGCCTTCGGTTATTTCAAGCTCATTGGTCGTCGAAAAAACAGTCAACCCGACCGGATAGTTGTAAACGGTATTGCCGATCAGCCCTTTCTCGATCACAAGATATTCAAGCCCAGCCTTTTTCGCTTCGTAAGCCGCGGTAATACCGGCCGGGCCGGCTCCGATGATTAGAAGGTCAAACATTTTCAAGTTTTTTCAATTCGGTCGTGAAAAGATCTATCTGAGCTTTGGTTCCCTCAAGCACACGTTTGGATTCCAGATACTTTTCCCACTCGTTGGTGTTGGTCAGGGCTTTCAGAACGCCTTCGTCGAGGGCGTGAGACATTACGACGAGCAGGTCGCTGAGAGCTTCGTGACCGTCAAGGAGCGATTGGATAATAGTGTACGCAAGTTTCGCGTTGGGCAGATCGATGTCGAGTTTGTCCATAATAAGGGAAGATTTTACCACAGCTGACGGCGAGAGGACGGAGACATCAGTTTAAGAACGGAAGCTCGGTAACGACCGCAGTGATATCGCCGTACAGCAACTCAGTGCCTGCCGCCAGATAATCGTAACGAACAAACGCCAGGGCGATCGTCTTCTCTAACTTGGGCGAAAAAGTGACCGAAGTGATGCGGCCGGCATTTTTGCCGTCTGATGATTTGAGGTCGAGAGCGTCGCTCGCGTCGGCATTCTGACTGATCGGTTCGGATAAAATCAGGCCCGTTAACCTCTTCGCCACATGGCCGCGGAAATGGATGCGGGCGATTATCTCTTGCCCGATGTAACAGCCTTTGTTGTAAGAGATCAGGCCTTCGAGCCCGAGTTCGGGAACGATCGTCGTCTCGTCCATATCGACGCCGTACTTTGGAACACCGGATTCGATGCGAAGAACTTCGGAAAGCTCATCGGAAATACTGGAGGCATTTGGGTCCAGGCCGCTCCGGAATTTATCCGCCGCATCGATAGGCACGAAATGCCCAATCGAATTTCCGGATCTGTAGGTCACGCCGCCCTGAGTCTGTATCGGCTCATTTGCGTAAACCTCGAAATATCTGAATTGATTCGAAAGGTCCTCGACAAAAAAATCTCCGGCGTATGTGAATCGAAATAAATTATTAAAAACCTTTTCCCGCGTGGCTTCCTCGGTCTCAAACGAAAATCTGTCGCCCTGCTTCAACACACGAACGACGGCCAGCAGGCGCCCCTGAACGTTTGGAAAAGCCGCAAGCATCTCGCCGCCGTCCTCGAGCGTCTTCATGTCGTTAGTGATCAGGCCGTCCAGAAACTGCACGGCCTCTTTACCCCAAACCGCGATCAATCCGCGACCTTGTTCATAGTAACCGCCGCCCGAGCGGATCTTGCCGTATTCATCTTGAAGTTCCGTATTCATTTTGTCGTAAGACTTTTCCCTACCAACCTATTCATTCTTTCGCAACAGTATTTGTTACAATAGTCTTTTAACTTTATTACGTCAGGTGCAGATTCACATAATGAGCAATTTATCAGAAGCAGTAGTTTTAGAATCGTTGTCGCAGATCATTGATCCGGATCTTCGCAAAGACATCGTCTCACTCGGGTTTATTCACAATCTCGTGATCTCGGGCGGCGAGGTGTCCTTTACAATCATGCTGACGACGCCCGCGTGTCCGGTTAAAGAAGAAATGGAAGCCCAGGCGATCGCTCTCGTCAGCAGTCTCGAGGGCGTGACCTCTGTCAACGTCACGATGGACGCCGAGGTGCCTCAGGGACGTGGCGTCGCGAATAACATCGCCATTCCGGGCGTCAAAAATATTATTGCAGTGTCGTCCGGCAAGGGCGGCGTCGGCAAATCTACAGTTGCCGTCAACATGGCGATCTCGCTGGCTAAAGATGGTGCAAAGGTCGGCATTATGGATGCTGACGTTTACGGTCCCAATGTTCCGATGATGCTCGGAACCGGTTACGGCCAGCCCGACATCGAGAACGGAAAATTGGTACCGATCGAGGCTCACGGTGTAAAAATGATCTCGATGGCGGTGCTCGTGCCGCCCGATAAGCCCATGATTCTTCGCGGACCGATGCTTCACGGCGTCGTGCGACAGTTTCTGACCGATGTTAATTGGGGCGATCTCGATTACCTGATCGTCGACATGCCGCCGGGCACCGGTGACGTACAGCTTTCGCTCGCTCAGCTCGTACCGGTGCAGGGAGCAGTGCTCGTCACAACGCCGCAGGAAGTTTCGCTTTCAGACGTGCGTCGTGCGGTCAAGATGTTCGAAACGGTGAACGTTCCCGTCCTCGGCGTGATCGAAAACATGTCCTACTTCATCGCACCTGACACCGGAAATAAGTACGAAATATTCGGACGCGGCGGCGGACAAAAACTGTGTGACGAATACGGCCTCAATTTCCTCGGCGAGGTTCCGATGGGAATGGAAGTTCGCGAGGGTGGCGACAAGGGAATTCCCGTCGTCGTTTCGTTCCCCGAATCGCCGCAAACATTAGCCTTCAACAAAGTCGCCGAAGAAGTCGCAAGACAAGTATCGATCGAGGCGATGAAACCTGAACTAGTTATCACGACCCGAGCATGATCCAAAGCATCCGTTTTTCAGCAAGCGTAAACATAATCAATTTACTTGTATTATTCGCGGGAAATGGTAATATTGATTTTAATGTAAGGATTCGCTTTTTGCGATTCTTCATATTTTGAAAACAGGAGATATTTAAGAATATGGCAGCAGTTGCAGCACCGGCGATCGAACTATTAGTTACCGATAGCGCCGCAGTCGAGATCAAGAAATTTTTGGCGGGCGAAGACGATCTTCCTGAGACAGCCGGACTTCGCGTCCGAGTCGTCCCGGGCGGTTGTTCGGGTTTCCAGTACAGTCTGAATATCGAGGAAGAGCCAAAAGCGGGTGATTTCATCGTTAATCAACATGACGTTACGCTGTTCGTCGATATGTTTTCGGGACAATACTTGAACGGCATAACCATCGACCACACATCGAATATGATGGGTGCGGGTTTCACATTCGAAAATCCGAACGCAACCGGCGGCTGCGGATGCGGCACATCGTTCTCAGCGTAGTATTTTTTTTTACATTTGCCCGGCTCGTAGCTAGGTGACGCGTTCATTTTGAACGTATCTCACTTGTTGCGATCCGGGCTTTTCATTTTATTTTTAGTTTTGTTGGAAGCATTGATCGATTAGGTGTGTCTTGAATTACACAAGACAACTTAACAGATAGGCAGGAACGCGAGGCGGCGGAGAGTAAGGCGGGATCGGAGGTTGAAAGACCTCCGATCCCGCCTTTCTGATCTCTAAACGGGGTTACCGAAAACGGGTGCGGTTGCAATTCGGTTCCTGATGGGGCATACTGTCTTTCGGGTCAGGGAAATCACTTCACAATTAGTTCTTCTTAACGAACGAAAAAAATTGTCATTTTCGGGAAACCGAACTGCTTTGCATGTTTTTATTATTAGGTGAGTCGATCACCATCCTTCATTCCTTCGCCGCTGTTTAACAAAAATAACTGGAGATCTATAATTGATGATTTTAAAGAAGGTTTTATGTCTTTCGGCATGCATAACGTTTGCAGCCGTGATTTCAACTGGTGCGGTAAGTGCTCAGCAACGTGAGCGGGTCGTTAAACAAACGTCCAGTCAACCAACCAATCTGCCGCCAGCCCCGGCACCAAGGACACAACCTCCATCTTCATCACGCCCGGTTCTCACGAATCAAATATTCGTCGTCCCATCAGCCTCGAGCAGTAAGCCTCTCGTCACTCGTACCGTCACCTCAAGAGCAGTAAACTCGGCCAACCGTGCAGTAATGGTCAAGCGAAACTTATACAGTGACGCGACCAGCACACGGCTCGATCAGGCGATCAAGTCACGATATGGCATCCGTTACGTTTACGGAACTTCGGGCCCGAATACCTACGACTGCTCAGGCTTTGTCTGGTCCGCTTTTCAAGAGTCCGGCCTCAGCTTTACGCGTCAGAGTGCCCGTAGCCTTTGGGCTATGTCCGAGCCGGTTTACGGCGACGACCGTTTCAAATTTGGAACACTGGTTTTCTTTAACGATCTCGGCCATATGGGCATCGTCGCTAACGAAAACGGTTTTTACCATGCATCGTCGAGCAAGGGCATAACCTATTCGCCATTCGCCGGTTACTGGCAGAGTCGCATTGTCGGTTATCGCCGGCTCAAGCTTCAGTCGGAATTATCGCCGGTTATCGATTCAAACGACAGATAATCGATTTAGTATTAAGTTAAAAGCCCGGCATTCTCGATATGAGAACGCCGGGCTTTTTCGAATCTTACAGCTCCTGGATTAGCTAATAAATCCCGGACGGATCGCCGGTTCTTTACATTCATATATCACTGCGATCTTGTCCACCGCGACATACGCGACCTTGTCTTCCTCATCTCGAAGATACAGCACGCCGGTCTTTACATCCATCACATCACCGCGAAACGTTGCATTCGTCCCGCAAGTGATATCTACCTTCTTACCCATCAATTGTTTTAATAATTCTTCCATAATATTGATTCCCAAACCTTAAATTTCTACATCCTATTATTCATCGCAAAGGCTCGTCCGGATGCCGCCCAACGGCTTTCGGTTCGGACCCGCGTTGCGGTCAGATCCGGTTTCGATTGTTTGTTTGAGTAAGACAAGGCCGCCGCGATTATTGCCATGTCCCGGTCACTCTCGCTGACGTCGGCGGCCTCATTCCTCTCAATGAATCGCGGAATGAATCCGGTATCGAGTTTTCCGTCGATAAATTCCTGATCGCGCATTATCTCACGGAAAAACGGCAGCGTCGTCTTGATTCCGCCGACCTCATATTCCTCTAGAGCCCGCTGCATCCGATCGATCGCCTCGGCGCGGTCTTTGCCGAAAACTGCAAACTTCGAGATCATCGGATCATAATAGATCGAGATCTCCGAACCTTCGTAAATGCCGCCATCGTCACGAACGCCCGGCCCCTGCGGCAAACGCAAACGCGTGATCGTCCCGGGACTTGGCAGGAAATTATTGTCCGGATCCTCAGCGTAAACGCGGCACTCGATCGCGTGGCCTTTTATCTCAACATCTTCCTGTGTGAACGAAAGCTTTTCGCCCCATGCAACGCTTATCTGCTCTTTTACGAGATCGATCCCAGTAACGAGTTCCGTGACCGGATGCTCGACCTGTAAACGCGTGTTCATCTCTAGAAAATAGAACGAGCGATCAAAATCAGAGACGAGAAACTCGACCGTTCCTGCTCCGACATAACCGACCGCCTTCGCCACTTTCACCGCACAGGCTCCCATTTCCGCCCGCAGTTTAGCCGAGTTTATCGGCGACGGAGCTTCTTCGATCACCTTCTGATGCCGGCGTTGAATGGAGCATTCGCGTTCGCCCAGATGTACGTGATTGCCGTGCGTGTCGGAGAAAACCTGGATCTCGATGTGCCTTGGCGCAACCACGGCTTTCTCGACATAGACGGCATCGTCGCCAAAGCTCGCCAGTGCCTCGGACTGTGAATTCTCAAGTGCCGATTTCAGCTCGCTCTCGTCCATCACGAGCCGCATTCCCTTACCGCCGCCGCCGGCCGATGCCTTGAGCATCACTGGATATCCAAAGCTCGCCGCCGTCTCCTGCGCGTCTTCGAAAGAACGTAACGGCTCAGTCGTTCCCGGGACGACTGGAACCCCGGCCTCGATCGCGATCTTTCGAGCCGATATCTTACCGCCCATGCCTTCCATGACTTCTGGCGGCGGCCCGATAAATGTGATACCGGCCTTGTTGACGTTACGAACGAACTCAGCGTTCTCCGATAGAAATCCGTAGCCCGGATGGATCGCTTCAGCACCCGACTCCTTCGCGACCTCGATTATCTTTTCCCAACGCAAATAGCTCTCATTCGACGGCGGTGGCCCGATATGAAAAGCCTCATCCGCCATGCGAACATGCATCGCATCCCGATCCGCATCCGAATAAACCGCCACCGTCGCGATCTGCATCTCGCGACACGCCCGGATCACCCGACAAGCGATCTCACCTCTATTTGCGATCAGAATTTTCTTAAACATCTATTCAATTATTGAATCGTACTGATTTTTAGGATCGAATCTAACACCGATCTTCGACCCCGGCGCATATTTACCGACTACGAGCTTTTGCTCATCGGTCAATTCATCCGCGGATTCGAAATCGACACCGTTTAGAGTGTAAATAAAGACGATATACTCCCTGCCCAACTCATCAATTTTTGTATCGATCACAGTTCCGTCCGTGATCCGGCCATGTGCGAGTAACTGCCGTCTGCGTTCGTCGGGGTCGAACGCTTTTTTTCGAGAAAATTTGTCAAAAAATCCCATTTCTAATCCAGTACTAGCGGCGGTTTGTCGTATTTTGCCCTTAATTTATTGATAGCAGCCAGCACGGTGGGACGCTGAATGATCCGTGCCTCGATCGGCCGCTTGCCCGGAATATCGATCATTATGAGTCCTAATAGGATCGTCAGGACGCCCTGGCCCGGGACGCCCGGAAGGGACAATACGATCCCAAGTGCGATCAAAAAGACGCCGAGGATATTCTTCAAAATGACCGCACCCCAACGAACTAACCACGGGCTGCCGGGCAAAAAATCTCGTTCATAATGCGAGCTGAAATAGTTCTCCGGTATCTTCACCATTACGATGCCGATCGCCGCAAAACTTATGGTAAATGAGATCAAAAACAGAGCAAGGCCGATCCCGACACTCTGCCATGACAACGCGGCCCACTGATTCGATAACCACTCTATCATTCTGCACCGCCCACACTGTCGATCTGCTTAAATTCTTTCCAGATATAAAACATACGATGGATCAGAGTCCAAACGGAACCTACCGCGAGCACCCAAAGTACCTGCGGCATTCGGTTAAACAAAAAGAAGTCCGAGTTCCAATCCCATGTCGACAGGGCACCGATTATCAGCAAAACGACCCGTTCCGGCCTTTGCAAGAACCCGACATTCGCCTTGACGCCTAAACCTTCGCTGCGAGCGGTCGCGTAGCTCACCATTACTGAAGCGATCAATCCGACACCGGCAAGAAAGACGTTCAGAAGCGAATGCTGCGGGACATTCGCACCGTAGAACATCATTATCCCAAAGAAGGCGACCATATCCGAAAGTCGGTCGAGGGTCGAATCGAGAAAACTACCAAACTTCGTAACGCGACCGGAAAGTCGGGCGACATTGCCGTCAAGCATATCGAACAGGTTAGCAACGATCAGAACGACGCCTGCCCAGAAGAACTCGCCTAACCCGAACAGCACACCGCAGCCGATATTGATCGTCACGCCGATCGCCGTCAACATGTTCGGCGAGATACCGGCAGACGCGAGTCCGCGCACCATCGAATCGATGATCCGCATTGCCCCCCGTCCTATTCCGGCTCCAAGCATAATCAGTTGTCAGTTGTCAGTCGTCAGTTGATTTCCGTTTACTGACTACTGCCTACTCTCCGTCGTGTATCGTTCTCAACCGTGTGATCTCAAAATTGCGGAAACCGGTCGGCGTCTTCACTTTCACCTCGTCGCCCTCTTCCCTGCCCATCAGAGCCTGCCCGATCGGCGAAACTGTGGAGATCAGGCCATTATCCGGATCACTTTCCTCAGATGTGACAAGTTTATAGCTTACCTTTACTTCTTTTTCAAGATCGTAAAGCACGACTCTGGAACCGTACGCAACGCTATCGGTCGGTATCTTCGTCAAATCGATAGAATCGACCTCCATCAAACGCTGCTGCAACTGGCTGAGGCGTGCCTGGACCATCGACTGACGCTCCTTCGCGGCCTTGTATTCGGCATTCTCTTTCAGATCGCCGAATTCGCGTGCGTGCTGGATCGCCTTCGGCAATTCGAAGTGTAATTCGTGTTCGAGAAGGTCAAGTTCGCCCTGTAATTTCTTCTTTATCGCGTCCATTTCCATAAATTTTGCTGTGTTTACGAACCTAATGTCCTGACTTCGTACATATCAGGTTCGCCAAGTTTCGATTCCTTGGGTGCGGCAAATGTAATGCCGATATCTCGGGCCGTTCGCACGAGCTGACCGTCGATCGGAACGGTCTTGATGTTCGCACACGCTTCTGACAGCGGCACCGTGATAACCGTCCCTGCCTGAAGGGCGACCATCTTCCCGGTCTCGCCATTCGCCAATGCCCGGACGGCACACGCACCGAAGTTAGTGCCCAACATCCGATCGAACGCATTCGGGCTGCCGCCGCGTTGCAAATGGCCGAGAACGACGCAACGTGATTCCTTGCCGGTCATTCGCTCGACCTCACGTCTGATGTTCTCACCGACCCCGCCGAGCCGAAGGGCTTGTGAATCGGAGTATATCTCACCCTTGCCAACCTCTTTAGCTCCTTCGGCGACGACGATATTCGTAAATCTCGACCCGCCCTTTTCGCGGGCGATAACCTTTTGTGCGATCGCTTCGAACGAGAACGGGATTTCAGGCACCAGAATAATGTCCGCACTTCCCGCCAAACCGGCGTGTAAAGCGATCCAACCCGTATTTCGCCCCATCACCTCGAGGATCATCACCCGATCATGCGACGCGGCCGTCGGGTGAAGCCGATCGAGAGCCTCGGTCGCGATGTCGATCGCCGTCATGAAACCGAACGTAAATTCCGTCGCCGCCAGATCATTATCGATCGTTTTGGGTACGCCGATGACTGGAAACCCACGTTTGTGAAACTGCTCCGCGATCGCTAATGTGCCTTCGCCGCCAAGAACAACAAGGGCTTCGATACCTAGAATATCGAGATTCGCTAGTGCCTCGCCAATCGGCATCTGTGGAAAGATCGGCACGCCGTCAACAATCTTAGCAAAGCTGCCGCGGTTACGGGTACCAAGTATCGTTCCGCCGCGAGGCAGAATTCCGCTGACGCTTTTAGTATTCAGTTTTCGCGTGTGAGTCTCACCGAGAATGCCTTCGAAGCTATCTTCGATACCGATGACCTTCATCCCAAACTCTCCGATCGCCGTTCGTACAACCGCCCGGATCACCGCGTTTAATCCCGGAGCATCGCCGCCGCCGGTTAAAATTCCTATCTGTTTATACATAATAATGAGTGCAAAGAATAAATAAGGCCCTCCTTCGCGAACTCAACAATAGAAAAATAAACGGCCTGTCCGAACAACGTCCGAACTGATTTCCGTCAATATTTTAAACAAAGACTATTACTTCCCGGCTCGAAACATTCCGTTCGATTCGGTCAATTTTGCGGCCTCGGGCATCGATTCTATGGCCTTCGCCACCTGTGGGTCGATCTCTAGCAAAGCCTGAATACCGGCCTCCGATGAATAATTCGCCGTCGCCAGCTCTTCACGGATTCGCGTCTTTGTGTATTCGATCTGGCTCGAGATATTCTCGCCCGTCAATCCGCTCAACTTATCGGCTGATACAAAAGTTCTAAATGATTCAAGTAATTTTTCCGAAACCAAAAAATCACTATTTCCCAAGATCGAACGAAAATTCTGCTTCTCATTCTTCATAGATTCGAACCCTGCGACCTTACCAGCGACAAGCTGTCTTACGAAGAAGAACGCCGATTCATTGATACGGGCGCGAAGCGGGTTCAGTGTCTGGGCCGCGACGCGAACGTCCGGCTCGATCCCGCGTCCGCCGTAAAGCACGCGGCCGTTCGGCATTGTCACAGGGCTGCCTGCAGGTTTCGGCGCAACGTCCGTTGTCTCAGGGTCTGGCGAATCGGCCAAGTGCGAGTAATAATCGTAGATCGAACCACTCGAATAATCCCGCTGAAGTGATCGGCCAAAAGGCGTGTAATAACGAGCCGTTGTGAGCGTTAATCCGGTGCCGTACGGCATCCGAAAAACACGCTGAACGAGGCCTTTACCAAAGCTTTCACTACCGACGACCAGTGCTCGTCCGTAATCCTGAAACGCTCCCGCAACAATTTCAGACGCCGATGCCGAACCGCCGTTTATCAGCACCACAACCGGAAATGTCTCGACCGGACCACCCCTCGTTTTCAGTTCCCTGCCGTTTCCGGTTCGGGTCGATTTTACAGAGACGACCGTTTGGCCGGCCGGCACAAATTCACTCACGACTTCGACCGCCTGCTCAAGAATGCCTCCGGGATTTCCGCGGAGGTCAAAAACAAGACTTTTCATGCCTTGTTTCTTAAGCTCATCGATCGACATTCGAACCTCATCGGACGAGGTCTGCTGAAACCCTCCGGTAAAGCCGATGTATCCGACCGAATTCGGCAGCATGAAAGTATTGCGGACCGACGGCAACGGAACACCTCCGCGAACTATCTCAAAATCGACCGGCTGCGCCGAACTGACGCGTTCCAACGAAACTTTCACTTTTGAGCCTTTAGGCCCGCGGACGTTTTTGGAAACCTCGGCGCTCGTCCATTCTTTCGCGTCCTTTCCGTCAACCGCAACAATCCGGTCTCCATAACGAAGCCCGGCCTTATCCGCCGGTGTGCCGGGAACGATCGACTGAACGTAAACACCGTCCCGATGCTGCAAAATGGAAACGCCGATACCGTAAAACTGCGAGGACTGCTCTTCGTCAAGTTTTTTTAGCTCTTCGCGACCAAAGAATGATGAGTGCGGATCAAGCGTGAACAGGGTCGCCTGCATCGAGGTATCAGTGATCTTTTCATGATCGACCTTTCCCGCGTAGTTAGCGTCGACGATGTCGAGAGCTTCATTGTAATCGGCCGATATCCGCTCGACGGATACACCCGTTTCAGCTGATGTGCGTAAAGGCATTTTACCGAAAACGCCGCCGATAACCGCTCCAACGATGACCAAAACTACCGCTATTATTGGAAATTTTTTGTCCATTTTCGACTCGTCCTAAAACCGTGATTATAGCATAATTGCCACTTAGACTTTGATGCCGCCCGCGGCCCCGGTTTGCAATTTACTTTTCACCGCCAAAACTCTACTATTACCTTTTTGTTAAATGAGTAAAAACCTTTCTATAGTGCTTCCCGCTTTCGACGAGGAGCAGCGTCTCGGCGGCTCGATCGAAACTATCCTCGTCTATCTCGATGAAAATCAGATCGATGCGGAGTTGATCATTGTCGATGACGGTTCGGCCGACCGCACGGCTGACGTCGCCCGCGAATCGGCGGCGAAGTTTCCTTCGATAAAAACCAAGGTTATTAGATACGAAGAGAATCGCGGAAAAGGTTATGCCGTAAACATTGGACTTCAGGCAGCGAATGGCGATATCGCCCTTTTTTCCGACGCCGACCTTTCAACCCCGATCGAGGAAATGCACAAGCTCGTCGATCCGATTCGAAATGGGGATTTTGACGTCACTTTCGGTTCGCGTGCGATCGACCGTTCACTGATCGGGACACATCAGCCATGGCGCCGCGAACAGGGCGGCCGCGTCATGAATCTCATCATCAAGAAGATGTCGGGTCTCAAATTCTACGATACGCAGTGCGGATTCAAGGCGTTTAATATGTCCAAATTTCGCCCGCTTCTCGATCTGATGACAATAGATCGCTTTGGATTCGATGTTGAGTTTTTATTCGTCGCCAAACACAACGGCCTTAGGCTCGACGAGATCCCAGTCCGCTGGAACGACGTCGCCGGCTCCAAAGTAAACGTCCTCCGCGACACCCGCCGAATGATCAGCGAACTAATTCAGATCCGCCGGAGTGCAACGGCCGGCAGGTATGACTTGGGCAAAAAAAAGAGTGTATAATTTCTCTATGAATTGGCAAGAACGAATTACTTCTGATCCAAACATTATGGTTGGCAAACCAGTGGTTCGTGGCACTCGTATGACAGTCGAGTTCCTACTTGGACGATTTGCAGACGGGTGGACCGAAAAAATGATCCTTGAAAATTATCCGCACCTCACGCCCGAGGATTTAAGGGCTGTTTTTGCGTATGCAGTGGATTGCATGCGAGACGCAAAGGTTTTTACTAGCCCTGCGTTACCGGCATGAGAGGATTTCTTGCAGACGAGCATATTCCGCTTAGTACCATTCAAGGACTTCGGAGTGCAGGGCATTATGTCCTCTCGATCCGGGAAGATCATCAGTCAATGTCGGATCACCTCATACTCGAGTTGGCAGAAAGAGAAGAACTTGTTGTCATTACAAATGACCGTGACTTTGGCGACCTGATCTTTAACGAGAAAAAAGCTTTTACCGCAGGCTTGATCTACTGCCGTTTGACAAATGTATCTCCAACCAAAATCTGTGAGTTGATCCTTTATCATATCGATGAATTTGGCGTGGAATTCTCCGGACAATTTACTGTAATTTCTAATGATAGGTTTCGTCAAAGAGTGTTATGACAGCCAAACTAAACGTAAATATCGACCACGTCGCCACTATCCGCGAAGCTCGTAAAACGATCGAGCCAAGCATCGTCACGGCGGCGGTTATCTGCGAACAGGCCGGGGCGAATGGCATTACCGTTCACCTACGCGGCGACCGGCGGCACATTCAGGATAGAGATATTGAATTGTTGCGTGATGTCGTCACAACGTATTTGAACGTCGAGATGGCCGCGACCGAAGAAATGATCGGCATCGCCGAACGGACGAAGCCCGACGCAGTTTCGCTCGTGCCGGAGAGTGCGAACGAGATCACGACCGAGGGCGGATTGGATGTCGTCGGCAATTTTGAAGCTGTGAAAACCGCCGCCGAACGGCTTCGCGCGGCAGGTGTTTTCGTCAGCATCTTCGTCGATCCAACCGCTGCTCAGATCGATGCCGCCAAGAATGCCGGAGCCCAGCAGATCGAACTTTGCACTGCCGAATACGCCGAGATGACGCTCAGTTCGCGTGCCGCCCACGGCGAAGGCGAACAACGCGCCGCGATCGAGATCGAACGCATCCGCGAGGCCTGCGTCCACGCGAAGTCCCTCGGCCTCATCGTCGCCGCCGGCCACGGCCTCACCTACCGCAACGTCTCGGCCCTGGCCGCGATCCCTGAAATAACCGAATTCAACATCGGCCACAACATAATCTCCCGAGCCGTTTTTGTCGGATTGAACCAGGCCGTTAAAGAAATGATAGACTCGATTAGGTAGTTACCTAGACTTTCCAGTTTCCGCTCCGGAAATTTTATCTGACCCGCATTACAACCAATTTCTGCGAGTAGTTGTAGAGAAATAAATTGCGCTAAAAGTGCTAATATATCGTAAAAACTTAGTGATTTGTATCAAAAGAAATGAAAACAAGATTAGCTTTTACCTTCGCGACTATCATACTAACGGCCGTTCAATTTAACGGTATCAACGCTCAAAGCCTTGCCGAGATCGCTGAGGTGACGGCACAGATCGAGAAAGACCCAAAAAACCCGATGCTCGCCTCGCTCTACATCAAGCGCGGATTTCTTTACACATGGAACGGCAAATTCTACACATTGCCGATGGTCGAGCAGTCACAGCTTTCCGCCGACGTTGATAACAATCGTGCAAAAGCACTTGCGGATGCCGAGCGTGCAATAAAGCTGGGTGAAAATTATAAAGCCTATTACCTGCGCGGACTGGTGAAAACCGCTTTGCGAGATTCGACAGCCGCTCAAAAGGATTTTCAAACGGCAGCTAAGCTCAAGGCAATTTATCCCATCGTCGCTAACGTTTATCAAGTCGATACGTCTGGCGGCAAGATCGTGTATCCAGCCGATCTGGTATACATGAAACCGGCCGCGATCATATTCTATGGCAGCGTTTTGGGCGGATCAAACGGGTTCGACACTCTCGTAGCCGCTAAAGAAGCCGCTCGCAAACTCAAAAAGAGCGTTGTCATTAAGCGCGACAAGCAAAGGAATAAGTTCTTACCCTACGAGGCATACATAACCGGCAATCTGCCGATCAATTATGCCATGTCTGAGACGCCGTTTGGAAAATCTGTTGCGGGCAAAACTAAACTACCGCTCACGTACGAAGCCTTAAAGATCAGTTCCGATCACACCGTCCAGCGAATGCCAAAAGAGCCTGAGGTCGATGGTATTAATTCCTTAACTGAGATAGTCGATATCATCGACGCCGACGGATTGACGCTGTTCAAAAAAACCAACATGCAGTTGGTGGCGGGCAGCAAAGGCATCAGGCTCCTGTTCGACGCCGAACTAGCCGCCGGCAATTTCGACGAGGCTCTAAAGATCTACAATTGGTACGACAAACGAAACACCACCAACAATGCCAATGACCTCGATGTCGTCAAGATCACACGCAAAACAAATCTCTCGAAGATCTACCAATACGCCGAAAAGCTCCGGCCATTTGTCGAGGCCGAAATGACGAAATGGAAGTATGCCGAACCAGATAAAGCCGCTGTCCGCGGAACGAAATAATTATTCTATGAGAAAACCTTTTAATTTGTCTTCTTTTGGGCGCCATCGTACAAACCGGATAAACGGAGAATCAATGAAAAACACAATTCAAATTAGCTTTTTAGCTTTAGTCATGACGCTTGCGGCAAATGTCGTTTTCGCTCAAAATCCGCCGACGGCAAAAGACTCGCCGACAACTTCAAACCGATGCGTTTCGGGCAATTGCGTTAATGGTAAGGGCAAAATGGCTTGTGACAACGGCAGTGTTTACGAAGGTGATTTCGTCAATGGCAAATTTGAAGGAAATGGAACTTTGACGTATGTCGAAGACAGTTATTACACCGGTAGGTTCAAAA
>JBBRUA010000027.1:0-17214 GCA_038248245.1 Pyrinomonadales bacterium
ATGGATAAACGCTGAATGCATCTAAGCGTGAAGCCAGACCTAAGATTAATTTTGCCAGTGAGACTCGTGGAAGACCACCACGTAATAGGCTGGAGATGTAAGTGCAGTAATGTATTTAGTTGACCAGTACTAATTGTCCCAAGGCTTGACCATAAAATTTGTTGACTAGCAAATTTATGTAAAGCAGCTCGTAGTGGAAGTTACATATATTCAGTTATTAGATATCAGGTAGTGAGTTGAAATCACGACCACCAGTTTTCCGGTGATTTTGTCGACAGGGTCACACCCGTTCCCATCCCGAACACGGAAGTTAAGCCTGTTAGAGCCGATGATACTGCAGCTTTCAGTTGTGGGAAAGTAGGAAGTCGCCGGATCTATATTTCTAAAGGCCCGCTCTATTTGAGTGGGCTTTTCTGCGCTTGGCGGACTGACGGCGGACACTGTCTTCAAGGTCGGATATATTAAAACCAGAGGCCGTGGACTTTTTCAGACGATCGATGGTAATCCGCGTACCGCGTGTGCTGGAGGGACGCTAGCAAATCCATGCCCTCGAGTCAATCCAACGCGAGGTGTCATCAGGCTTCGAGCAAACGAAGCCGAATCAGACTACGAGGCTCTGCAGATGAGTATCGACAAGCGTTTAAGCCGAAATTTCAGCGCGAATGTGAACTATACGTTCAGCCGTTTCTTGGACACTGCGTCCGAAACGTTTAATCCGTCGAACGCAGAGGTCGCGGTTGCTCAGGATTCGTTCAATCTTGCGGGTGACCGAGGCAGGTCAAGTTTCGATCGGCCACATCGTATTTCTGGAAGCGTCGTTTACGAGCTTCCGTTCTTTCGTTCTCAGAAAGGATTTGTTGGTCGAGCACTCGGCGGCTTTCAGGTCAACTCTTTCTTCACTTTACAGAGTGGAGCTCCGTTTACAGTACTGAACGGCCAGGATCTTGCTGGAGCACTGCTTGGAATTGACGGGCTTGTTGGTAGCTCGATCCGCCCGAACCTAGTTAGCGGCGCAAAATTTAGCGGGATGTCGCCTCATGAAATACGTGCTGCTTGCGGTACGCCAATTCCCGGGAATGTGTGTCCGAATTTCTTCTCGACAACCACGGCCGCTCAGAGAGTCGGAAATGCGGGTCGAAATATACTACGAGCGAGCGAACTATTTCTCGTAGATTTTGGCGTGATTAAGAACACGCGTATATAAGAAAAGGTGCGTTTTCAAGTTCGGGCCGATATGTTCAATGTTCTGAATCGTAGAAACTATGGCATACCGGAAGGTAGGATAACGGCCACCAGCTTCCTGCAGGGCGGCATTATTCCTGCAGGCAGTCGCCGAATCATCGTTGGAGCGCGTCTTGTCTTCTGATCGATGATTGTGCAGGTATTTTTATTGAGGCCGCTCGAAAGGGCGGCTTCTTTTTTTCAAGTCTGTAATATGCACGAACGGCGGCGCTTTGAGTCGCAGGACGGAAAGTTTATCGAACAGGATGGGCTGAGTAGTGTCAGACAATCAAGAACGAAATCAACTCGCGGACCGGCCTCGGAAACATAAGACCAGTACTATTTCGCATGTTCCGTTAGTCATCCTAATGATTCATCCCGGCGTCATCATGACCGAATTATGCGCGCCCGTCAAAACTTGTAAGGATCAAGGGTCTGTAAGCTATACTCTAGAAAGTTCGTATTGGCGATGAGCTTCGAAAAATTCTTCAGCCTTGTTTCCTACGCCGCCGTTTTTGGCGGGTTTTTGGCGTTGTGGGTTTCGGGGACTTTTGGTCTTGTTGGTACGGCCATATTTGTTGCCGTGATGGTCGGCGCTTGGTTTCTTGAAGGGACACGGTGGCAGATATCGGAGAGGTTGGGGACGGTGCTGATCGTTTTGGCGTTGCCGGCTTACTATTTGGCCTACAAATACAGGCTGATCTCATTCGTTGGTGTCGATACGGCTATAGCGGGAATCCTGGCGAGGATGATCTTGTCTCTCTCGGCTATAAAGCTTTTACAGAAGAAGGGTGACCGGGACTGGATCTTCCTTTACCTAATGTCGTTCTTTCAAGTTCTGTTGGCCGCCGGGCTTAGTATTAGTGCTCTCTATCTCGCCACCTTGTTGGGGTATCTGCTCGTTATGGTCTGCGCGATTATCGCTTACGAGATGCGCAAAGCTGCACGTGAAGTTGATAACAGGATAGCCGGTATCGTCGAAGTCAAAAGCTCGCCCCAGCAAAGATCAAATCTCACCATACGATTGCGAAGGCTGCCGGTGGTCGCGGTATTGCTGATCGTCTTGATCGCGGCCGTAGCAACACCGATCTTTTTTATGTTGCCGCGGGTCGGCGGAGCGGGTTTGGGCGGGAATCAGCGCGGGCTTTCGACGTCGACGGGGTTTTCTGACCGAGTAAAGCTTGGCGGAATTGGGAATATCCAGCAGAACGACGAGATCGTGATGCGGGTTCGTTCAGACAGCGATACGGACAAAATGGGCGAGCAGTATTTTCGCGGAGTCTCCCTCGATACCTTCGATAACAAAAGTTGGAGTAAGTCGCGTAATGCCCGAGAGCCATTCGTTAAGGCGGAACGTGAGATCGTACAGGTAGACAATGCGTCCGGTCGTGAAAAGCTGGTTTCCCAAACAATCTTTCTCGAGCCGCTCGATACGCCGGTTCTATTCGCGATCCCCAGAGCGGTTGCCTTTCGCGGTAACTTTCCGATGCTTTATCGTGATCCATATGGATCGATCTCGAGCGTCGCCGTCACGGAGCGAAGTAGCTACACGGTCTTTTCCGATCGAAGCCAACCGCCGATCGAGCGCCTTCGCGAAGACGATGTTGCCTACGGCGATGGGATCCGGAATTACCTTCAGCTTCCCCCGGACGACGACAAACGAATATTCGATCTTGCGTATCAGATCTCATCGCCAGAGCGAAATCGTTACGACAAGGCAAAGGCGGTAGAAACTTATTTACAGAACAATTTCGGTTACACGCTTGAGCAAAAAGCGAGTGGAGAGGAACCTCTTTCTGATTTTCTGTTCAACGTTCGCGAAGGCCACTGTGAATACTTTGCTAGTGCCATGGCCATAATGTTGCGGACGCAGGGAATTGCGACACGCATCGTCAATGGTTTTCACGGTGGTGATTATAATGACGCCGTCGATATGACGGTGATACGTCAACGACACGCTCACTCGTGGGTAGAGGTCTATTTTCCTAAGGAGAACACTTGGGTCACATTTGATCCAACGCCGTTTTCGAATGACAGCGGCAGCGGAGCTCTCGGCGGTTTTGCCGGAACGTTTAGTAAGTATCTGGAAGCGATCGACACGATCTGGATACAGTATTTCGTTGCGTTCGATAATCAGGAACAGCATTCGCTCGCCCGTACGCTCCGCAGCGGTTTTGCTGAATATCAGTCAGATGTTTCCTCGTATCTTGGTCATATTCAGGATGTTTTGGTGTCACAGTGGTGGGCCGAGCTACGAGGAGACAAGGGCAATCAGGCCCGTGCTTTGGCAGCGGGATACGTTTTCGGAGGGTTGGTCGCTCTAGTATCGGCTTTTTTCTCGATGCGGTTCTTGTATCGGAGATTTAAGAAGCTGAAGGTCTGGCGACGAATTGGTGATCGCCTGTTTGCGAAACCGCATAATTCGATCGTCGATTTTTACGATCGGATGGTTAGGATGCTCGCCGAAAAGGGATCGATCCGTGAGAAATCGCAGACACCGCTAGAATTTGCTTATTCGGTTGGAAATCCTGAGGTGATTTCGATCACGGAGAGGTATAATAAAGTCAGGTTTGGAGATCAGAATCTATCTATTGACGAGGCGGATGAGATAGATTCTTGGCTACGACGCCTCGAAGAGAGCGAAAAATAGACATGCAGAAAGAGTTGAGGTTTTTGATATCGGCCATAGTCGTCGGGCTTTTCGCATTTGCAATGTTTTCGGCCGCCGGGTTCTTTTACTCTAACCTCCAAGAGATCGGTCGAACCTGTGCATACTACAATATCGGTCATCGTGAGTGTTATGCCGGCGACTCGGTCCGGATGAGCGTTGCGGCATACAAGGTCGGTATAGCTTTGTTTTCCGCTACAGGCATTGCATCGTGGGCGATCGCTGCCTTTTTGGGGATGAAGTGGAATCAAGCTCGATCGACCAGTCGTCTACCATAAACAAATAGCGAGGTTACACTTGAGAGTGTGACCTCGCCTTTTTTACCTTTGAAACTAGGGGCAGTTAACTTTAGCCATTCTCCACTTTTCTCCATACGCCGGAGTGATCGCTATCCCTTCGCAGGTTTCGTAACATCAACAAAGCGCTGACAGGGAAATATGGTGGTAATTATATCGGGTGTCTCCGGTGTCGGAAAAACGACGATCGGCAAGTTGCTGGCGGAACACCTTGGTTGGGCCTTTTACGACGCTGACGATTATCATTCGGACGAGAACGTCGCCAAGATGGGTGCAGGCAAGCCGCTTAACGACGAAGACCGCCGCGAATGGCTCGAAAAGCTCGGTGAACTGATCGCAGATCTTATAACTTTGGAACGATCGTCAGTCCTCGCGTGTTCGGCGCTGAAACAGGCCTATCGCGAACAGCTTTGCATCAGCACGGACGTTAAACTCGTCCTACTTCAAGCCGACTTTTCGATAATTAGTGAACGCCTCTCTGAACGCCGCGACCACTTCATGAATGCTGACCTTCTGAAGAGCCAATTCGATACATTAGAACCTGCCAACGCCAATGATCTTAGGATCGACGCTTCGATGTCCCCTGATTCGATCGTAAAAAAGATACTGACCTGTCATTTCTAATCCCTTTTTGTCTGAGGTGTCTTTAGGGCCGATATTTCACAGTCGTGTTACTATTACATTCTTTAGGAAGGTGGAATTCGTCAGCCTTGGGTGCCTGAGAACTTTACTATCGTCGAAAATTCTAAAGTATTGAAAAAGGGAGAGGTCAATGGAAGCAGCAATATCGAATGCTGAGGGAAATCAAACCCGTGTAAAGGTTTCTATTATTGCCCGACTGATAGCAACAGTCGCCTTTGCAATTCCTGCGATCGGCGGAGCTTTGAGTTCCTTTCTGCTGATCACTGTTTTTCAGGCGCTCAGATCTAACGAAGCCGTCGGAATTGGTGCGGTGATGGGGGGAATGAAAGAATCGTCCCTGCCGGTAACAATTTCTCTCTATTTGGCTGCAATATTTGGCCTGGTTGTCGTCATCGTGCTGATTGTTCGGATGATAATGCAGACCAAAAAAGCCTCGCCGCCCTTTTGGTTTTTCGTTCTTGGCGGCATTCTTAGTTTTATTCCTGCTGCGTTGTTTTGGAGAGCCCAATTGCTGGTCCTCGAAGTCCTTAGCCCCGGTAGTTCAATTGGTGCTGGCGGAATCGGAGGCGTTGCGGAATATATCGGCGAGTTGTTGTTAATTAGTGTTATCGCCGCACCGATCGTCATCGTTATTCTGATAATTGCCTCGGTTGTGCCGTTTTCGTCGCGGCCGGGACCAAAGGTGGTTTCGCTTGTCACGGCGATAACTATCGAAATTGGGTTGATCGTTGCAGCGGTCGGAATACCGTTTGCGATCGATGGACCAACAAGAAAGAATGAGATCGTAGGTTTACCAACTAATGTTAAGTACGCAGATAGTGACGGTAGTATCGAGAAAGAAAATTCGCTTGTCTTAACGCTAACCGCCGACAATAAACTCTACGAAAGACAGAGTCGTGATATTGACGGGAAAGTAGTTAGAACGGAAACCGTTATTACCAACCAACAACTTCCTGATAGGATAAAACGTTCGATGGAGGATAAAACGCCCGATAGGCGAATCGTTTATTTCAAATGCGACGTAAATGCCTCGAATGAGAACGTTCTCCAAGTTTTCGAGATTATTCGAAAAGCGGACGTCGATAAGGTTGGATTGGTTGTGGTCGGTGAGAAAAGTTTGGACGACCCGTATCAGGTGGCCCCGTTAATGTTTGTAGTCAAACTGCCCGCAATTGAGGACGAAACCGGCGGTCTTCCTTCGAAACCGGTGAAACCGAATCCGCTGACTCTAGTCGCAAAGCTGGAAAATGATGGAAGACTGAAGCTGAACAATGAAGATCAGGGAACGGTCTCCGACACTAAAAAGCTAGAAAAGTTGCTGAGCAGAATCTTCACGGAGCGGGAAGATACCGGGATTTTTCGCGAAGGGACAAACGAAATTGAAAAAACCGTTTCTGTTCAGGTGGCAAAATCTACTAAGTACGGCGACCTTATCAAATTGGTTCAGGCTGTCAAACTTAGCAGGGCAGAGCCGATCGGGATTCAGATGGATGAACTTGTTTCGAAAATTGATTTTTAAATGATGAAGAAAGTTGGATTTGTCAGTCTTGGGTGCCCTAAGAATCTCGTTGATAGCGAGGTTATGATGGGGCAGTTGGCCGAGGCGGGATATGAGATCACGAATAACGCTGACGAAGCGGACACGGTAGTTGTAAACACTTGCGGATTTATCGAATCGGCAAAGCAGGAATCGGTCGATGCGATCCTGGAAGCGACGCGGTGGAAAGCCAATGGAGTCGCGACGCGGGTGATTGTCGCTGGCTGTCTCGTCGAGCGTTATCGCGACGATCTGATGAAAGAATTGCCTGAGGTCGATGCCTTTATCGGCACGTCTCAGGTCGGTGATATTCTGAAGGCTGCCGACGAAGAATTCGATTCAGCCGAACTTACGATCACTCCGATCGGTAATAAAAGTTCGACGTATCTTTACGATGAATATACGCCTAGAATGCGAGCCACGGATTCGCATACGGCTTTTATCAAGATCGCCGAGGGATGCGACCGCCCGTGTGCGTTTTGCTCGATACCCGGAATGCGCGGTAGTTTTCGTTCGCGACGGTTCGGGTCGATCATAGAGGAAGCTCGACAATTAGCGAAAGATAACGTCAAGGAACTCGTGCTGATCGCGCAGGACTCGTCACGATACGGCGAAGACCTTGGCGAGGTGGACGCTCTCGCGGCATTGATCCGAGCACTTGGCGAGATCGACGGGATCGAATGGATCAGGCCGATGTACGCCTTTCCGACTCATATCTCCGACGCGTTTCTCGCCGCTATCGCAGAGACGCCGAAGGCGGTCAAATATCTGGACATGCCGCTACAGCACGCCTCGAGAAATGTTTTGAAACTGATGAAACGAGGCGGAACCCGTGAATCGCTCGAAAAATTGATCAGACGCGTTCGTGAAAAAGTTCCCGGTATTGCGATCCGGACGACGTTTATCACGGGCTTTCCGGGCGAAACGGACGAGGATTTCGAGGAGCTGATCAAATTCGTTCAGAACTGCCGTTTTGATAACGTCGGCGTTTTCACATACTCCGACGAAGAGGGAACCGCCGCTTTTGACCTGCCGGATAAAGTCGAATACAAAGTCGCTAAACAGCGGCGTAACCGTTTGATGAAGGAACAGGCGAAGGTCAGCAAACAGCTCAACAAAGCGAAGGTCGGTAAAACTTTTAAGGTTCTTTTTGAAGGGCTTTCGAAGGAATCCGATCTGCTTTTCCAAGGCCGTCTTGAAGGGCAAACACAGGAGATCGACGGTTACATTCTGATCAATGATATGCCCGAGGATCTCGAACCGAAGATCGGCTCGATCTATGATGTCCGCATCACCGAAGCCCATGAATACGATCTTGTCGGCGAGATCGTTAGGCCGGAATTATCAGTATTAGGAGTCTGAAAACTAGATATTCTTAGTACGGGGAACCTTGAATCGTCCCGTTTGTGACGCTAACGGTATAAAAGCCCGTCGTTGGACGATTTCTGAGGTCAAATGTCGACCCTTCGCTTACTCTCCAGATCTTGAAATTTGAATACGTCAAAGGTACTCCTGGACTGCACATTTCTGGCGAATGATCGGCTAGAACGAAGTAAGCCTGCCCGTTACCATTACCCATAACGGTCGCGACGCCTGCACTGTCAATTACAACGCTGGTCGATTCGTTAACGGCGATGCCGAGTGCGGAATTGACCTGCCCGTCGCTCAACTGACGAGCGATGAACGCAAAAAGCCTGCCCATTCGATCACGTTGAAAAAAATGCGGTTCGGCAACCGTCAACTCAAGGTCACGCCACCTGAAGAGATCGTAAGTAAAGCTGATCGATGGGTGATAAGGATTCGATAACGCCTGAGCCGAGGTAACGCTTCCAGTGCAGGCGTCGTATGTGAATTCACCCTGAATGGCTAATCCGGCGCTTGTGCCGCCTATCGCTCCGCCCTTTGAGTAAACTGATTTTATTGCTCGCTCAATTCCGTTTTTGGTGAATAGCCGAACATAATCACATTGATCTCCGCCGGCGATAAAAATGACCTCAGCATTCGCGATCGTAGCTGTTACCGTTGGATTCAGAGCATCTCGCCGCGCCGTGATAACGAGTGTCTCGACCGAATCCACACCATTCATCGCCATTATCGGAGCGTTGTAGCCATTCGCTCCGGTGGCGCGAAGCACAACGACATCGACCTTTGCCGCACAATTTGTGCACCCACGGGCTCGGTCGATCATCCATTGGATCGCCGGGTCAACGTCAGTTCCACCGCCGCCAAGATTGAGTATAGACCCAAAAAGTTGCGGGGAAACGTTTTGGCGATCTCCAGTCGTGTAACGCGTGACTGCTCCTTCGACCTTGATGGTGGATATGACGAACAAACACACGAATACAAATGGTAGTATTAGTAATTTCATGAAGTTAAAAAGCATCATGCATGACATGAGAGTAAAATTCAAGATTGGCTATCTATTCGACCCGCCAGATGCTGAAAGTTCACGATTCATTACGGTCCGGCGAGAAACACGGCGATTGCTGGAAAACGAGTTTGCTTTGAAAAATTTGTCCAGTATGGGCGGAACTCTTTGAACGATAATATTTGAAACTTTTCGTCTGTTGGTTCGTTTAATATTCTGGAGGCACTTTGGTAATATGCGGGAACCTTTATTAGCAGGCATACTCAGTTTACTGATCCCCGGGATCGGTCAGATTTATAACGGAAGAATTATTATTGGAATAATCTGGCTGGTGCTGACCGGTGTTTCGTGGATCGGTTCTGCTGGCGTTCTAGGATGGGTAATCCATCTTATCGCCGGGTGGTGTGCTTACAGCTATGCTAAGGATCATCCTGTAAGAGCCTAGAGTTTCTTCATTCGATCCTCCTCTTTCGCCCGGTGTTTGCCGACACCGGGCTTTTTTGCGCGTTTCGGTAATTGCTTTGGATTGTGTAGTATTAAGCATTGATTTATGGTTAAAGATGGAATTCCCTTCGTCCTCATTCCCTTGCTGATTGCGTTAGGGTTTGTGGTGTTTTTGGCATTTGGATCTGCTCCGATTTTGCTATGGATACCGGTCGCGGTTTTTCTCGCCCTCGCTCTGTTCATGGCATATTTTTTTCGCGATCCAAAAAGAAACTCTCCGATCGGGCCCGGGCTAATTGTTTCAGCTGCCGACGGACGTGTGACGCGGATCGAGGACACGCCGGATGGAAAAGTCGTCAGTGTTTTCCTGTCTCCAGTTGACGTTCATATCAATCGCTCGCCTATATCCGGTACTATTACTAAACTTACATATACCCGGGGCAAAAAACTTCCTGCGACCAGTAATAACGCGAGTTTTGTAAATGAAAGAAACAGCCTAGTGATAGAGGGCGAAGGCATTACTGTGACATGCACGCAGATCGCCGGAATTCTCGCACGGCGTATTGTTTGTTGGCCTAAAGAAGGTGATAAACTCGAACGCGGGCAAAAATTCGGCCTGATAAAGTTCAGTTCCAGGACCGATCTGCTACTGCCTAACGAAACTCAGATCTTAGTAAAAACCGGAGATCGCGTCGTAGGCGGCGAAACCATAATCGGAAGGGTAACAGCAACGCCGGAATAGCCATTTTCTCCAGCCAATGCTTCTTATGGGTGACGAACACGATTCAAAACCTCCGCATCGAGGAATAAAAAAAGGTCTGTATGTGATTCCGACTCTGTTTACAGCGGCAAACATCGGAATGGGGTTTCTGGCCGTCATGACTTCGATCCGGGGCTACCACGCGTCGTTCACGGATCCGATCCTCGCCGCCCAATATTTCAATATTGCGGCACTGGCGATCGGCCTTGCGATCCTTTTCGATACGATCGACGGGCGTGTAGCAAGGGCGACCCGAACCGCCACGGAAATCGGAGTACAACTTGATTCACTCGCGGATGTTGTTACATTCGGGATCGCACCGACTGCTCTGGTTTACGCATGGGCTTTCGGCGGCATCTATAACGAGGGTACGTTCCCACACAATCTCGGCATCTTTCTTTTGTTCGCTTATCTAATGTGCGGTTCATTCCGCTTGGCGCGATTTAATCTGCAGGCGACCCGCCCGCAAAAGCTTGAGGAAGGTGCAACCAAGGTCGATAAGAAGAATTTTGTCGGGTTGCCAATACCGCCTGCGGGCGGTCTGCTCGCCTCCCTCATCCACTTTGCCCCGATGCCGTTAAATTCGTATGGCGAATCTACGTCACAGATCTATGGCTACGCTTTAATGGGGCTGATCGCGGTCCTTGGGATATTAATGGTGAGTAAGATCCGTTATTCGAGCATGAAAACGGCCGGTGCCGGTCCACAAGGGATTCTTCTTGTCGTGCTGATCGCTGGCCTCGCTATGTTCGTTTATTTTTACTCTCGATACGCCCTACTCGGCATTTCCGGAGTTTACGTTCTTCATGGATTGGTCTGGTGGGTTGTGCGTGCTTTAACGGTCAAACGTTCTACCGTCGAGACGAGATCGGTGTAACGTTTGTGGCCGATCTGCGGCGGCGATCGGGTAACTCTTCTTTCTCATCATCATCATATTCTCGTCCGGACGCAACAAGAATTGCCAGCAGCAGTAAGAACATGATCGAAACCGCGGTCGTGTGAAGCACAAAATCGAAAAGGCTGTGAACGAGGATTGCAAAGATCCCGGCCAGAGCACCTACCGCAACACCCCGTCTGAAAAGGTTCGTTGTCGAAATACTCCGACGGCCGGTTTGGAAAAGCCAATACAGAAACAGCCCGCCGATCAACGCGCCCACCAAACCTGCATCCGCCAATACCTGCAAATAGTCATTGTGGGCCTGCTCGACGCGTTCGAGCCCGCTAAAATCGTCGAATTGAGTGTATGACTGTCCAAAGGCTCCAAGTCCGCCCCCGAATGGCAGATTCTGCGCAATTACTTTCAGCGTTATTCCCCAGATATGGGTGCGGTCAGTAGTTACGTCCTTCGAATTTGCAGTTTCTGCAATGCGCGTCAGTGAAGACTCGCCTCCCACAAAGATCGCACCGGCTACGACTGCCGCGACAAGTATCGACGCTAAAGCGACTTTAAGTGCGATATTCTTAGCTCCTTTCGAGCGGGTGGTCAAAAATATGAGTAGGACGATCTCCGCCAGCATCGAAACGAATCCGCCGCGTGAACCGCTTAGTAAAAGGGCAACGCCCATCAATGTGATCGCCGTGATGTATAGCAGTTTCTTATCCCGCTTCACAGCTCCGACGAACAAAAGCCCAAGCGGAATCGCGAGCGTCATTTCCATGAAAGCGGCAAAATTGTGACGGCTAACAAACGATCCAAACGGCGACGCTCCAAAACGTTCATAGATTCCGTAGATCTTTCCAGGACTAAGAAATGATTGCAATATCGCAAAAAATGCATATGCGAAACCAAATATCGCGATCACATTCACCAGCTTATAAAGCCTGGACGCGGAGTTGATGTATGAAATCGAGACCGAAAAAAAGATTGCGAGAGAGAGATAATGTAACCCGGTAAGTTGTGTCTCAAACGGAGCAAACGAAATCGTTCGGGGAATACCTGAAATGCCAGATTCCGAAAACGATCCGAAAGGAATGATCTGAACGAAAGCATAGATCGCCATCGCAAAGATCGGTATCTGCAAAACGTGGCGGCTCATTTTTAGCTCGCCGTCCGCGAAACTATCGTATGCCCAAAGGATGAGCATCAGCGAAACAAAAATATAGAAAAGGGAGATCGTCGGCTGATGCACGGTTCCGTACAGAAGAGTCGATACGATCATGCACGCACAGATCAGAAAAAATATTATTTTGTTCGCAAACGTCATTCAGTTGAGAGTTCTATCAATTACTTAAGACGAAATCGTCATACCAAACTATACCTAATATAGGACAATTATCTCCGCAAAAGGCCCGGGTCGTTCTTATCGAGATGCCTTCGCAGTTTTCGGGTGCGGTGATATCTATCGTGAACTCCTGCCAGTCATTGGTGCCAAGCGGAAATGGGCGTGAAGCGGCGATCAACTTATCGTCATTTGCGTTCACAATATCGATCTGCGGAGCTCCGGCACTCTTCAAATTTTCCGTGCGTAGCCAGAATCGAAGTTCGTACGTTTTACCCGGTTCAACCACAACGGTCTGAAAAAGATTTGCTAGTTCGGGTTTAGAATACCCGCGAAATGCGAGACGAAGACTTCTAGCTCCACCGTGTTTAACGGAGGAATCGGACGATACATCGAGTTTTCCATCACCGCGAACTAGTTTCCATCCAAAATAAGTATCGTCAGGACTGCCTAAGGCAGATTCGAAACCACCGTTCGTCACGGTCATAGGGACTGACTCCACGTCGATACCGGTGTCCTTTGCAAAGTCGAGGGCTTGGCGGAAAAATCGCTTCTCGTAAAGGCCTTGAGACATTAATTTCACGAATTGCGGGTAATCGGCCTTGTCCTTGTCGGATATCTTGTTCCATACTCGCAAGGCGTCCGGGGCACGGCCTCGAACGGCGTAAAATAATGCGAGCGAGGCGTAGGCATCCGGTTGATCGATAACTAGCTTCTCAACCATCGACGGATCTTTGTCAAAGTAGTCCCATGCGAGCGAATATACCTGTTCGCGATAAGCGAAGTTATTTATCGTCGCGGCCTTCAACTCAACAAATGCCTCGTCCGGCCTACCCTGACGCAGGTAAAAATTACCGATCTGCCATCGAGGATAGTTATAGGTCGGGGCCATATTAACGGCGTATCTCAGAGCGGTTTCTGCCCTATCGATCCTTTCGGCCTGTTCATAAGCGCGGCCTAACTCGATCCACCAACGGTAATCTTTTGGAGCCAGTCTAACTGTCTCTTCAAACATCAGAATGGCGGCCTCGGTCCGTTCTGGCGTGAAAACACTTTTTGCGAGCGACGCCCTGAGCCACATTCCAAGCGGATCAGACGGAGCCATGCCCTGAGCGAGTTCGGCAACGTCAGGTGCGGTAGGATCTGCGACCGTGGTCATCTCGGCGATCAGATTTCCCATCTGACGACGCACGCCGACCCAACCAAAAAGCAACGCGACAACGACGGCCGCGATAATTACGATCCTAACGTTTCTATTTTTTGAGCTGACAGTAACGAGATCGCTCATATACTCTAGGCAAAAAACTCAGCGATTGCCGCGGCTATATATTCCTGCTGTTCCAAACGAAGCTCCGGGAAGATAGGCAAAGCCAACGTTTCAAGAGCCGCTTTTTCCGATTCCGGCATGTCTCCGGGTGTGTATCCGAGATAAGCGAAACATTCCTGCAAATGAAGCGGTACAGGGTAATAAATATCAGTTCCGATACTTTTATCAGTCAAAAATGCTTTCAAATCGTCACGTCGTCCGGGAGCTCGGACGACGTATTGATTGTAGATATGCTTTGCGTTCTCACGCTCGATCGGGATTCCGATCTGCTCGGTTAGTCCGAGATCGGTGAATAGACTCCGATAATTTTCGGCATTCGTCCGTCGCTGATCGGTCCAGGTGTCAAGGTGCGGCATTTTTACCCGGAGAACGGCTCCCTGAAATCCATCTAAACGCGAATTTATCCCGACGTATTTGTGATAATACCTCACCTCAGAGCCGTGAACGCGAAGAGCTAAAAGCTTTTTTGCGATACCGTCGTCATTTGTCGTCACGAAACCGCCGTCGCCCATACCGCCAAGGTTTTTTGAGGGATAAAAACTGAAGCAGCCAACGTCACTCATCGCGCCGGCACGGATACCATTTTCTTCTGCGCCGATCGCCTGTGCTGCATCTTCGACCAGCGAAATGCCGTATTTTTCGCTTATTGACCTTAACGCATCCATCTCGGCACACTGTCCGTAAAGGTGAACTGCCTCGATAGCCTTCGTTTTTGAAGTTATCTTCGCCTCGACCTGAGAAACATCGAGGTTGTAGGTGATCGGGTCAATATCGACGAAAACGGGTACGGCACCGAGTCTGGTGATCGCACTGACGGTTGCGAAAAAACTGTAAGGCGTCGTGATCACTTCGTCGCCTGGCTCGACATCGAGGGCCATCAACGCGAGCAGTATCGCGTCGCTCCCCGAGGCACATCCGATAGCGTATTTCGTGCCGCAATAGCCAGCGAGCTCGCACTCAAGTTCTGCCACTTCACCGCCAAGAATAAACCCGTTCGTGTCGAGCACCCGTCCGAGAGCGGCTTCGATCTCGGGCCTGAGCAACGCGTTCTGTTCTTTTAAGTCCAGTAGAGGAACATTCATAAATCTTTTAACGATTCTCTAAATTGAACGAGGTGTTGAGTTTTAACTCTTGTGATATCTTTGATTTACAGCTTTCAAATCACTGACCTTTTGTTAAATTCAACTTTCTTATCTTACCCAAACAAAGCTTAATTTGCATTTCAATCGTTTCTTTTTTAGCCTTGCGGGTATGATATCAGACAAGAAAAAGCGAACGGCCGAGATAATAAAACGTCTGAAAAAAGCGTACCCCGACGCACACTGTGCCCTCGTTCACAGTTCACCTTTCGAACTCTTGATTGCGACGATTCTTTCGGCTCAGTGCACCGATGTCAGGGTCAACATCGTCACTGCCGATCTATTCAGAAAGTATCGCGGACCCGATGATTTTCTGAGCGTTCCGCAGACAGAGCTTGAAAAGGATATTCACTCAACCGGTTTCTTTCGAAACAAAGCCAAAAATATTCAGGCGGCTTGCCAGCGGATAATTGATGTTTACGGAGGAAATGTGCCGCAGAACATGGACGCGCTGCTGACGTTGGGAGGCGTTGCCCGCAAAACAGCTAACGTTGTGATGGGAAATGCTTTTGGGATCGCTTCCGGGGTTGTCGTTGATACGCACGTCTCCCGACTTTCTCAACGGCTAGGTCTGAGTGAGAATAAAACCCCAGAAAAGATCGAGAACGATCTCGCCGACCTTGTTCCTAAAAAGGATTGGGTCATGTTCCCGCATTGGATGATCTATCACGGCCGTCAGGTATGCGATGCTCGAAAACCAAAGTGCAATATTTGCACTCTCGCCGATATTTGCCCATCGAGGCATTTGTTTGTAAACGGCGCCTCGTAGGCGAGAAGCCAACTGAAACTAGCCTCTTACCCTTCATTAAAGCTTTACGCGGGATCTGATGGCGGAGAGTCCGCCTGCCTTTGTACGGCTAAGAAAACTTTAAGAGAGCAGAAACAAAGCGTGTTCACTCATTGTCGAGGAACACGCTTGCCTATTTCAACCTTTTTTAGAATCTGACAGTCTCGCGAAAGACTGTCAAAGCATCGGATTTTTACGGACGAGCCGGTGGGAGAACAGGCATATCGGCCGCCTTGAATCTCGGGAGCATTTCGTCACGCATAGCGAGGGTGTAAATCGCAGCCGCAAAAACTATTGAGGATGACTTCGCATCGCTTTCGATGATCCGCTCATACGTGTCGAGATTGGTGTGCCAGGTGACGTTAAAATATTCGATCGGATCTTGCGAACCACCGATTCCAGGCAAACCTGCCTGATTGAATGAGGTGCTGTCGGTGCCGCCTAGCGAACGGCTCTTCGACGAAATAACACCGGCGAAGCCGAGATCTGCGAACGGCGTTAAAGCATCCCTCAGGATCGTCGCGGCCTCGGGCGGTCCGAAAATGCTCAGTCCTCGGACGCGGCCGGTGCCGCTGTCGATGTTGAAATAGCCGTTGAACTTGCTGAACTCAGGCTTCGGATTTTCGGCCGTGCCAAAATGTTGTTTCACGTACGCCTGCGATCCCAACAATCCCTGTTCCTCGCCGCCCCAACAAGCGACGCGAATCGTTCGACGCGGTTTAACGCCGATCGCCTTGAGAATGCGTGCCGCCTCCATCATCGTCGCACAACCGACCGCATTGTCGGTTGCCCCGGTCGCCGAGTGCCACGAATCGAGGTGGCCGCCAAGCATGATGACCTCGTCCTTCTTATCCGAACCATAGATCTCGCCGATCAAGTTGTAACTCGTGACGCCTGAGGGAATCGTGCGTGTTTGAATGTCGAACTCCAATCTGACCGGTGTCCCTTTCGTGATCAATCGGTAAATGCGTCCAAAATCCTCATTTCGCATCACAACCGTCGGCACTACCTTCGTCACGTCGAATGTTCGGTTGTTAAATGCTCGAACCGCGCCGCGATCAAGTTGCGATTCGTTGATGCGGACCGCTACATTGTTATCGACCATAAACTTATCGAGCTGTTCGCCGATCTGAAGTCCCGACAATGTATTTGGCCGTAGAGCCATCGGGGGCGGAGGGTTGCCGCCTCGTCCACCGCCTTGAGGCGCCGGATTTGCCGGGTCGAAACGCTTCTTCATGTCTTCATCCGGCACACGCTTTGGCGCCGGGTCACGCGATTGGTCGATGAACGAAGGTTTGCCGACGATCACGATCTTACCGGTAACAGCCGCTTTGATACTTTCGAAATACGCAGTTAGTTCTTCCTGAGTCGGCGGTTGCATAACTTGCGGATTTTCCGCCATCGGAACGGAAGGAATGATTACGCTCACGACATCGGCCTCAACGCGACCTTTGGTGGACGGCGTCCAGGCCAGAACTTCGTAGGTCAGTGTGTCCTGCTGTGGTTTGATCATCAGTCCTGTGTTCCGAACGTTAGCCCAACCGGGGTGGCCGAACTCCCACGGCTCGAGCGTTGCGTTATCAAATCCCCACGAGGTCATTTCGCGAGCGGCCCACTTAGCGGCATTTACGTAATTATCACTGCCGGTCAAACGCGGCCCATAGACGTCCGTCAGGTAATGCATTGTGTTCATTATCTTCGACTTTTCATTACCCTCTTTACGAATGGCGGCATAAATATCTGCCTGCGAAGAAGTCTGGGCCACCAACACAGATGGCAAAACGAACGATTGAAGCACTAAAATAA
>JBBRUA010000028.1:0-16688 GCA_038248245.1 Pyrinomonadales bacterium
ACGGGTGCGGAGGTGGTCAAGGCTGAATCGGATTTGAAAGCCGTCACTCAAGGAGATGTGAATAAAGCAAGATGCACTAATAGTACGCTGGCAGAATTGGATGCGGCACTTAAAAATACTGACGCAACTATCGTTGCTGCAGCTACCAAGACATTAGGAGCAGCTGTCACTAGGTTGTTAAACGATGCTGAAATTACGCTGCGGCTGACTGACAAAAAAATAACTCCCGCGTCAACGGGCTTGGACATTTGGAACGCCTTGTTTTTGCTCCGCGGAGATTTCGCTATCGAAGGACGAACCGATTTGAGCATTAAAATTAATATGGCGTTTGATTGTCAATTCTAAAAAATAAAGGAGAAAGAAAATGACTAAAATACCAGTACCGATTTCTAATCTTTTTACCACGGTTAAAGAGGTGGAAACCCATTGCAACTTTCTTGAGTTGGTTATACCCGGCTTTCTATTGAGTTTGGAAGCAATCGGCGATAAAAACAAACACGTTACCCAAGGAATTTTCGACAGAATGACATCCGACGAGTTCCTAACGCACAAAGACGAAGTCGGAAAATTAAAACTCAAATTGGACAACGGCGGGACAAATACGGTGTGGATTAACGGCGTGAAGATAAAGGTTTCATTTACACGATAAAGGTTGCGACAGGCAAGTATATTTGAGTAACAATCACGCGTATCGTTGCCTTTGAAAATAGCAAAGATCAGACTGCCGTAGCCGCCGGATTCTCGCTGTAGTTTTCGAGCTTGGTGCCAAATGAATAGGTGGTTTTTAACAAAAAGTCGGCTTTTGACGCGTCCAAAACGGTTTTAGACACAGATGGAAGAGTCTTGGACAAGTCGAAAAGCGTTTTTCACAGGGCTTGAATGTTTTTTTACACGGCTTGAAGAGTTCTTTACAAGGCTCGAAGAGTTTTTTACACGGCTCGAAGACTCGTTTACAGAGTACATAGAGTTTTTTATACGGATAGAACGATTTTTTACGCGGCACGAACGGTTTATGCCTTGTGAAAAATGACTTTTGACAAAGAAAAAATAACTCGTTCTTCACGACAATTAGGAGAATTTTATGCCAAATATAATACCCACAGGAAATAACGAGCGGATCACGTGGTCTTTGAATTTTGAGACTGAGTTTCCGGGTGTGGCGGCGACGCTTGGGTTTACTAATTTGGAGATGACCGCGCTGTTGCAGGATTCGGCGGCGATGCGGCATTCGATCCTGTTTGCACAGGCGGGTGCGGTTTTTTCAAAGGCTTCGACGGCGTTCAAGAACGGCATGCTCGGCGGCGTCGGCGAAAATCAACTGACTCCAGTTAATCCGACATTCACATCTCCGCCAAATCCACCGGCGCCGGTCGACGCCGGAATAATTGAGCGTCTTAGCAACGCGATGAACACGGCGAAACTCAGCTCGGGCTATACGCAGACGATCGGCGAGACGCTGATGATCGCAACCACGCAGGGCGCATTTCTGAATACTGACGACGCGAAACCGACCGGCACGACCACTTCGCTCACCGGCAGCATTGTTCGCATCGATTGGAAAAAAGGCAAATTCGACGGCATCTACATCGATTCGCAGAGAAACGATGAGACGCAGTGGACGCGACTCGACTTCGACATGCGTTCCCCATACGAGGACGCCCGAGCACCGATCGCCGCCGGCAAACCCGAAGAACGCCGCTACCGCCTGCGCTACTTCATGGACAACACCGCCATCGGCCTCAACTCCGACCTAATCGTCGCCATCACGCAACCGTAAGCAGTGATTAGTGATTAGTGATTAGTGATTAGTGAAAATACGACTTTACCGTCGGGCAGACCAAAGGAAATTCAAAAGGTCGCGGTTAATAAATGCAGAAAGGATAAACTTATGAATCTAAACGCAACCCAAAAAAGATTGATCGAACGAATAATTAGTGTATTTGAGACCGGATCGCAGGACGGTGACTACTCGAATATATCGATTTACAGGGACGGCCCAGGCAAGATTAGACAAATCACGTACGGCCGATGGCAGACAACAGAGTACGGCAACCTAAAAACACTGGTTAGGGATTACGCGAACGCAGGCGGAATTTACAGCGGGAAATTCATTGCCTACGTCCCAAAGGTAAGCGTGACTCCCCTAACGGACGACAATGACTTCAAAGAACTTCTGAAAAAAGCTGGAAAAGAAGATCCGGTCATGCGAATCACGCAGGATAGATTCTTTGAGCGAGTTTATTTCGCTCCTGCCAAGAAATGGGCAGAGACTAACGGATTCATATTGCCGCTCTCGATGCTGGTAATTTACGATTCCTTTATTCACAGCGGTAAAATCCGGGACGATATCCGTAACAAATTCCCAGAAAAAGTTCCCGTGAATGGAGGACAGGAAATGGCGTGGATTTCGGCTTATGTCGCCGCTAGACACTCATGGCTTGCCAATCATTCTAATACCGAAGTACACCCTACAGTCTATAGAACCGAGTGTTTCAGGCGCGAAATTGACCGTGGCAACTGGCCCCTTTCAAAGACGCCAGTGCTTGCAAACGGAACAAAAGTAACACCCTAAGAGATCAATAGTAAATATCGGTGCTATAAATTTTAAGATAAGGAGAACAACATTATGCTGATAAAGAAAGATTCGATAGGTGACCTAGTTTTGAGGTGGCAGCAGTTTTTAGTGTCGCAAGGCTATTCGCTCGGCAGTCTCGACGGTAGTTTTGGTTCCAAGACCGATACAGCGACGAAAGCTTGGCAAAAAAAGAACGGCCTGACGGATGATGGTGTCGTTGGTGATAAATCGTTCACCAAAGCCAAGACGCAGGGATTTAAACATACGGACGTTTCCGTGTGGTACCCGCCCAGACCAAACTTCAACTCGCCGACGACTGCTCAGGTAAAGGAGATGTTTGGTGACTTCCAGTATCAAAAGACGAGCAAAACCGAAATCAAGATTCTAGGTAACTGGATCGCTCAAAATATCGTCGAGGTCGAAATCACTCAACTAAAAGGCGTGCTTGGCGCACCGGCGAACGGGAAAATCCGGTTTCACAAAAAGGGTGCAGATCAGCTAAAGGAGATGTTCGACGAGATCGAGCGACAAGGGCTGAATAACCTGATCATCAGCTGGGCAGGCTCGTTCTATCCGCGCATGGTTCGCGGCTCAGCAACAAGACTGTCAAATCATTCGTGGGGTAGTGCCTTCGACATCAACGCTCCCGAGAATTGGCTCGGCATGAAGCCCGCCGCCGTCGGAGAAAAAGGTTCACTGCTAAAGCTCGTTCCAATAGCTAACGCGTACGGCTTTTTCTGGGGCGGCCACTATCAAAGCCGCCTCGACGGAATGCACTTCGAACTTGCCGTGCTTGATGAGTTTCCTTAAACCATCAGCCAAAAAATCGTCGCCGTTTGAGTTAATTTGTAAGATGGGTCATCTGCAGTCGGACCTCATAGCCGAATGCATGACCCTTAAAGCACACGGCTTGTAAAATATTTACTAGGGAGAACAAAATGCCGGACGAGGATAAGTCTTTCCTAAAAGAACTGCTAGGAATTGTGACTGCGGTCACGCCGATGCAATGGGTTGCGTCGCTAATTGGGCTATTAACGATCGCTGGAATGGTGTGGGTGATCGTGAACGGAGGCGAATTTCTTCAAGATCCTTTGAAGGCTCGAGGCCTAATCACATTCTCGGTGGCCATCGTCACCGTTGCCATTGCTTTGATTATGGTCTTTTATCTCGTGTTTGCTACTGGTAGCTCTGACGAGATAAAAGATCGTTTCGGTTTGGGCAAGGATATTTTGCTCGTCTTCGTTGGTATTCTCGGTACGATAATGGGATTTTATTACGGTTCAAACACTGTGTCGTCAGATAAATACGCGGCGTTGGCGGAGAAAACCGAATCAGTCCAAAAATCGCCTGTAGACGAACTTGAAAAGAAGGGGTTTGTATCTCTGCTTGCAAAAGATTTTGACGGTGCATCCGTAATTTTCGCGGACGCTTACAAATTGAACCCGACCTACCATAACATCGACGAGATAAATAAGCTTTTTATTAAACACAAAAAAGATTTTGCTGATGCGGCAGCCGACCCGGTCAAAAAAGACCTTGTCTGGAAAGACATTTTTTGTACTATTACTGAAAAGAAACAAACACTTGGGATGTTGCCTGAGATGATTGCTCAAGTAAAAAAGAACTGTCCGCCGGCGCCAACACCCACAACAACACTGACGCCGACAAATTCGTCCGCAACCCCAAATTCAACCCAATAAAAGAAGAATTCTATGCCAAACAAAAACACATTCCATTTAGCCATCACTATGGCCGGAGCCATTTCTGCAGGCGCTTATACGGCGGGCGTGATGGACTATTTAATTGAGGTTTTGGATAAGTGGGAAACGATGAAAGCCGACGACAGTCTTAGGGATCAGGTGCCAAGGCATAAGGTGGTCATAGATGTTTTGAGCGGTGCCTCGGCCGGTGGCATGACCGCATGCATCGCATCGCTCGCGATCCAGCGAGAACTTCACCCCATCACGACCTACAACCCTGTGCAGAAAGAAAATTACGATCATTTGACCAATGCCCAGTTCAAACAGCGAAAAAACGACAATCGCCTTTACAATTCTTGGATAAATCTAACGGCGGACGATATGATTCCGCAGCTGCTGGAAACAGACGATATCGGTGTCGTTTCAAACTTACCGGAAAAGACATTTATTTCCGCGCTAAACTCAAACTTTATTCGCCGGATTGCCAAAGATACTCTGGTTTTACGAAACCCTGAACCGCTGGCTTTTCCGCCGTTCGTTTCGAAAAACCTGCGGACGTTCGTGACGCTGACGAATCTCGATGGATTCAAAAAAGAAATTCCATTTGCGGCGGGCGGGTCGAGCAGCTTTTTTACCTACGATCATCGAGACGTCGCTATGTTCAGTTTCGATCATAAGGATTCGATTCCTTATGATGGCAGCATCGACGTTGACTTTCTAACGGGAGCGAATACCGAAATATTCATAAATGCCGGCATGGGCACAGGGGCATTTCCCATCGGCCTCGCGTACCGGACATTTTCGCGCAACCGCAAATACATCGAGAAGAATATCTTGCTAAGAGAACTCAATGGCGGAAACTCTGTGGTATTGGACGCAAAAGATATCTTTGAGATGGGGCAATACATCGGAACTTTTATAGACGGCGGAACCATCGACAATGAGCCGTTTAAGTTGACGCAGTTTTTACTGGAGAATCAAGTCAAAGCGAACGGGGAAACATTTGACTCTGAATCATTTTCTACATTTAATTCTACTGTTTTGATGATCGATCCTTTTCCGTCCGAGGAGAGAGTTAGAATTAGTTATCAGGTGAATCAAAGCCCGATCAGCTTACTTGGAGCGATTTCAAAATTATTCTCTACCGTCCGAACGCAAAGCATGTTAAAGACCGAAGATATCAACAAAGCTATTAACCGGAATAGCTGCTCGCGTTTTCTAGTATCACCTCGACGTAAAATTCCGGGTCAAGATCCGATTGACGGAAGCTTAGCGATCGCATGCGGCAGTTTAGGAGGATTTGGGGGGTTTTTAGACAAAGATTTTAGAAAGCATGATTTTTATCTCGGCCGAATAAACTGCAAATCTTTTATACAACGACACTTCGTAATTTCCGATGCCGACGCCCAAAGCAACCCGGTCTTCAGCCAGTCGTATGCTGACATTCCTCAAAACCAACAGATAAGGGATACGTTTAGAAATGAGGTATTAGATAGCCAGGGAAACGTAACATCTACAACCTTTCCAATCATCCCCGACGTTAACTTGATAATCGAAAAGGGAAACCAGCACCAGATCGACATCAACGATCTTTATTTTAATCTGGATTTCCCAACCATCACGGAAGAAAAATTTAGATTGAGGTTTATGAAGTATAAGAAGGGAATAAGAACTAGGTTGAGAACGATTGTCCAGTCAAACTTGGAAGACAAGTCAATGTTCTCTTGGTATGCCAGTGCCGGATTACTGTTCGGTGGAAGGACGGTTTTCGACAAAATCTACGAGTACGTAAAAGACGAGCTTAAGCGGTGGCAGATCATTAAATGACATTCTGTCTCGAGCGTGCCATTGAACCATGGATCGACTACACCTGCGCTTCTACCTCAAACCCTGACCAAACTGTTCGGTTCCGACGGCGCCGATTCCGTTTAGGCGGAAGCTGAAGACGAAGCGGTTTTCTTGGCGGAGGCCGACGTTGAATTTGTAGTATTGGAGTGAGACGGAGCAGCAGTCGTAGGCGTAGCCGAGGGTGTAGAGTGAGCTGATGAGTGGGGTGTTGCGATTGGCTCGGCGGTTTTGGAAGTCGAAGAAGAGCGAGGCTCCACCGTAAAGACCGCGGTCGCGGTCGCCGACGAAAACGGACGGGCTCCACTGGGATCCACGCAAAGTTCCGGGTTCTTTGCCGGCGAGATTGGCGTACTGCGACAACGACGGGATCAGCGTGACGGCACGGGTATAATAGAACGTCTGAAAAAGTTTGAACAGTTTGCGGTCGTATCCGACCGTCGCAGAGACGGCTCGAAGCCCGTCGCCCTGAACCCCGACATCCATCCGCGAATTAACAAAGATCGTTCGTTGCGGTCGATATGTCGCATCGATATTGAGCGGCGACAGACGCCGCGGAACTCCGCCGAAGGTGTAGAAACTTAACGCCGTGATCGGTTCGATCTGATTGCGGCGTCCCGGAATCAGTGCCCCGCCGAAAGTCTCGTCGAAGAAGTATTTCCCTCTAACCGTCAAAGTAAATATTTCGTATGGCTGGATCGACGGAGAATCGTGAGTCGTTGGCTTGCCGGCCGACGCCACCGCCGTAGTTTTAGCGTCTGCCTCAGTGACATCGCTCGCTACCGACGCAGTGTTTCGCAGCCTTTCCTGAGCCTCATCGGTGACCGCTTCGGTATATTTTCGCGTGTAGAAACGGTTGGTGACGCCGAATTCGACTTCGTTCGTATTGGTCGCGGTATCGATGTGGTCAAAGCGTATGATGCGTTCGAAATTATCGACGCCTTTGACGAGTCGATAGGTGAGGAACGGCTCAATGACGTGACGGAACTTGAATTCGTTCTTACTGCCGTAGTAATTTTTCGCGAGAGCAACCGGGCGAATATCAAATTCGAATTCGCCATATTTTCTGATCACATCACGGCCCACGACGCGCCGCATATCATTGAAAGAGTTTGAATAATAAGTAACCCGCGAGGCAGCCGTGGCGGTAAAATTAAAGTATTTCGTGCGGAACGGAAAGGTCAACTGCGGATAAATATCGAACCGCTGTCCGAGCGACGGCGTGTCCACCGGCACTGAGCCCGTTTGTTGTTCGTAGAGCGTTTTATTATCAACCTCTTCGCGACGGGAAACGCCGTCGAGGCTCGATTTGAAGGAGAAGTAGACGCCATCGAGAAACGAAAGCATTGACGGGCGCTTTTCGAAGCTGATACTGGGCAAATTCTTGGTCTTGATCCGGACGTTCGGTATCGAGATGACCTGCGAACGGGCAAGCAGGTCGAGCGTGTAATTATTCCAGCTCTTATTAATGAATACCTGCGAAACCTCGATCGGCGAAATGATCTGTTGAATGCCGTCGGAGAAAACCTGGCGAAAAGCGAGGCTCGACGTCAGGCGAACGTCGGCGGCAGCAGTGAAACCGTTAGGGAAATATTGCACGCCCTGGGCATAAACAATTGAACCGCCCTGATCGGGATTTTGAAGGTCCGCCTTTTTTCCAAAGATGCGATCTTTCACAGCGTAGAACCCAAAATCGAAGTACGAACGTGAATTTGCACGCGTTCGCACGTCCAATCCATAGCCTAGTCCGCGTGCAGTGTAAACATCTCCGCGAAACGTCACGTCGGCAGATTTACCGAGTGTTTGGAAATAAGCACCTGAGAGACGAAGTCCTTTCAGTTTTGAATAACCGCCCGTAGGAGTGAGAAAGCCGGAACTGCGGTCTTCCTGTTTGATCGGGATCGAAGCGTATGGGATTTGAAGCAGTGGGATACCCTTAACCTTAAATTTCGCATTGCGGAGCTTGATCTTGTCGTTGAGCGTTATCTTCGCTTTTGCCGCGGTGAAACTCCATTTGGGCGTCGCTTCGTCGCAGGCGGTAAAGACGCCTTTCGTAACAACCAGATCATTCGGGCCGACTTTTTCGACGCGATCGGCAGTGAAATAGATCACGGTTCCGTCGTTCGTTTGATTCGTAAAACCAGTCGAATCTTCGAAAACGCCGAGCTTCGTTTTGTAGTTCCAGATTGCCTTCGCACCAGTTATTCGTTGATCGTCACCCTGATCGAAGATAACGCTACCCTCGGCGTTAATCTTACTTTCCGACTCGTAGATCGTTATCTTTTCGGCTTGTAGGCGATAAATTCCGTAGCGAACATCGACGTTCCCTTCATGCATCACCACGCGAGCACCCTTGTCGCCGGACACAGTCTGGCGGTCGGAATAAACGACGACATCTCCGTCGCCGCCCTCGGATTCAATTGCCGGCTTTTTCTTGATTTTCGGGGCGATCGTATTTTGCTCCGGCGAGATCGGATTGACGTTCGGCGTATCGGTAATCGGATTCGACACCTGTCGATCGACCGGATTAGTCTGCTGCGAAAACGCGGCTGCGGAAAGCACAAACAAGATCGAAATTATGGTAATTAACTTAGTAAACCGCATCGTATCAAGAAGTTGGTAGTTTGATGCTAACACGAACGCCGATGAACAATAAAACGTTGTGATAGACTAAGTTTTTAATCAAACCGAAGCCCCGATATGACAAAGCCTAACGTTCTTGTGGTCGAAGATGAGGAGCTGATGCGGACAATACTGCGTCAACTTTTGACCGATGCGGGCTATTCCGTTCTGACGGCCGACAGTGCGGAAAGCGCTTTAGAAGTCTTTTCGCAAAATGACGTTGCGGTAACGCTCACTGACATTAAAATGGCTGGCCTCGACGGCCTGCACTTGCTCGATCAGATAAAAACTCTCGAACCGGAGGCAGTGGTGATCGTGATGACGGCGTATTCATCGGTCGATACGGCGATCGCGGCTTTGCGAAAAGGTGCCTACGATTATGTGACGAAGCCGTTCATTAACGACGACCTGTTGCAAACGTTGAAAAATGCCGCCACGCAACGTCAGCTTTTTCACGAAAATCGCGTTTTAAGACGCGAGGTTAGCATGCAATACAATTTCGCCGAGATCATCGGTAAAAGTGAGGCGATCCAGAAGGTCTTCGCTCTGGTGACAAAAGTCGCCGATACAAATGCAAGCGTTCTGATCGAAGGTGAAAGCGGAACAGGAAAAGAGCTGATCGCGCGTTCGCTGCATTTCAACAGCAGACGCTCGGATAAGCCTTTTGTCGCGATAAATTGTGGAGCATTGCCCGAGTCTTTGCTCGAAAGCGAGCTTTTCGGTCATACGAAAGGAGCTTTTACCGGTGCGATCGCCGATCATAAAGGGCTGTTTCGCGCGGCATCGGGCGGCACTCTTTTTCTTGATGAGATCGGCGAAATGCCTCTGGTTCTGCAGGTCAAATTACTACGTGCATTACAGGAACATGAGGTGATGCCGGTCGGATCATCCGTTACTCATACCTTCGATGCGCGTGTGATCGCGGCGACAAATAAGAATCTGGAGCAAGAAGTTGCGGACGGACGATTTCGCGAAGATTTATTTTATCGGTTGAATGTGTTGGAAATAATCATTCCACCTCTTAGATCTCGTCAGGAAGACATTCCTCTCCTCATCAAACATTTCGTAAATAAAGCTTCGCGAGGAGCCGAGTCCGTTACAAAAATGGTCAGTAAATCGGCGATGTCGGCTCTGATCAACTACGACTGGCCCGGAAACGTTCGCGAACTTGAAAATGCGATCGAGCGGGCCGCAATCCTTAGTTCCGGCGAGATCGACATCGATAGTCTGCCACCCAAGATAGGTCAAAGCTCGGTCGGTTCATTCGAAACGCGTGATATAGAAGGTCTTCGGCCAACGCTCGAAGAAACGGAGCGGCGATACGTACTCGAGATCTTGAATGATGTCGGTGAAGATAAGAACGAAGCCGCGAATATTCTTGGGATAGACCTCTCAACACTTTATCGAAAGCTCAAACGCTACGACGAGATCTGATCGTTATTTCGATGCTTCGAGCACAAAATAGTCTGTATTTTCGATCCGCGTAATCGAGCCGTTAACGTAGGGTTCGAGAAGAAAATTGTTCGCGGCGTAGGATTTTCCGTTCAGAGTATCGTCCCCGCTTAGGTCGCTTTGAGCGATGAGTTCGGCGGGAAACCAAGCCTCGGTCGCAAAGTTGATCTGTTGAGGAGGCCTTATCTTTTCAGCCTCGACGATCAATTTGTCTGAGTCTGCGGGTGAAAACCGAAGAATAGCGACCAGTTTTCTATTGCCGACATCACCTTTCCAAACGATGTCTTCGGCTTCGTAGGGTATGTTCACCAGCACGCCAAGTTCTTCAACGTTAGTTTTTGCGGGATTCGGATTTCCTTTCGGCTGATTCGTCGACGTAGAATTCGACGATGGATTCGTACCGCTTACACATGCCCCTACGAGTGCAGAACAGGTGATCAACGCTAAGATAAGGGCGGTTCTGAAACTGACCATCCCGCAATTGTATGCGTAACGGAGGAGTCTTTGCAATTTTGAAAAACTTAACTTACCTCGCCGACATATCCGAAACGAAGCGGTTGGGCAGTCGGCAGCGGATGTGATCCGGGCACTAATGCAAATATTTTATGGCCTTGCGTGCTGAGTTGCTCGGCCTTAAACTGTAAACAGATTTCTAAACTTATACGGTGATAACTAATACTCAGATGAATACAGCAGAACAAAAATTGATCGCTACCGAGGCCCACGCAAAAGCCGAACGATGGGAAGAAGAAACGCTCGCACCAGTACTCGCCAGAACGCCTGAGCGTAAAACATCGTTCGAAGGCATTAGCCTTGAAGCGGTCGATCGCCTTTATACCGAGGCCGACGCCGAAGGATTAAGCGAGATCGGTTTTCCTGGCGAATATCCTTATAAACGCGGTATTCACCCGACCGGTTATCGCGGCAAGCTTTGGACAATGCGGCAATTCGCCGGGTTCTCATCGCCCGAAGAAACGAACCGCCGATTCAAATATTTAATGGCTCAAGGTCAGACAGGATTATCGGTCGCCTATGATCTCCCGGCGTTGATGGGACTAGATTGTGATTCGCCGCTGAGCGAAGGCGAGGTCGGTAAATGCGGCGTTGCCGTTTCGTCGCTTGCCGATTTTGAGGTGTTATTTGACGGTATACCGCTCGATCAAGTGACGGTTTCACAGACAATCAATGCGCCCGCACCTATCTTTCTAGCGATGTATCTGGTCGTCGCCGAGAAGCAGAAAGCTGATTTTAAGAAGATATCAGGCACTCTTCAGAACGATATTTTAAAAGAATATATCGCTCAAAAAGAATGGATCTATCCGATCAAACCGGCGATGAAGCTTGTCATCGACACGTTCGAATACACGACCAAGCACGTTCCAAAATACAACCCGATCTCCGTGAGCGGATATCATATTCGTGAGGCCGGAGCGACCGCGTTGCAGGAACTGGCATTCACGCTTCGTGATGGCGTTGAGTACGTGCAATATGGCGTTGATCGGGGAATGGATGTCGATGAATTCGTGCCGCGGATCTCATTTTTCTTTAACGCACACAACGACTTTTTCGAGGAAATTGCAAAATATCGGGCAGCCCGCGTCGTCTGGGCCACAACAATGAAGGAGCGTTTCGGAGCGAAGAACCCTCGAACGATGCAGATGCGTTTTCACACGCAAACGGCCGGTGTTTCGCTGACGGGCGAGCAGCCGCTGAATAACATCGCCCGCGTCGCAATCCAGGCCCTCGCCGGCGTTCTCGGCGGTACGCAGTCGCTTCACACCGATTCGTATGACGAAGCACTTGCCTTACCAACCGATGCCGCAGCTTTGATCGCTTTGCGAACCCAGCAGATAATCGCCGAGGAAACCGGCGTAGCAAACACGATCGATCCGCTTGGCGGCAGCTACTACGTCGAATCGCTCACGCAAAAAATGGTCGACGGCTGTATGGATTATTTTGAAAAGATCGACGGATTCGGCGGAATGGTCGAGGCGGTCGAGGCCGGCTTCCCGCAACGTGAGATACAAGAATCGGCGTATCAATATCAAAAGGCGGTCGAACGTAAAGAGCAGATCATCGTCGGCGTCAATAAATACGCCATGGAAGAAGGCCCATCCAACTACGAGATCCTGCAGATCGACGAAAGCATTCGCGACCATCAACTTCTCCGCATGGAACACGTAAAATCCATCCGCGATGCGGGAGCCGTTGCCAACGCTCTCGAAAAAGTAAAACAGTCCGCAAAATCTAACGAAAACTCGATGCCAGCGATCATTGAGGCAGTTGCAGCTTACGCAACTGTCGAGGAAATTTGCGTTGCCTTACGTGACGTTTATGGAATTTATGAAGAACCAGCGTTTTGATATGACTTAGCTGAAAGCTGTTAGCTAATGGCTGACAGCTCTACTTTACGTATGCAGGGTTTTCGAAACGTTCTAGTTTGGCAAAAGGCTCACGAACTCGCCGACCTACCGATTGACGCATGATTTTCCGCACGAGGAGCTTTGGGGCTAAAGAATTCGCTATGGAAAACCCAATAATCTAGAGTTTGCAAAATGTCTGTCCGTCGCTCTCACATTCGCAAATCACCTCGAATACTTGTTGTGACGCCTCGCAATCTGGAAATTTGGACGTTGCAGACGATGACTGTTTCGGTCGATCTCGTTGAGGCCAAGAAAGTGATAGCGGAACTTTACCGCAAACTTGGTGGCAAATAAGGTCTATTTCCCATAACTCACCCGCCATATCTTTTTCGCACCGTCGTCCGCGATAAGGAGCGATCCATCGGCGGCAACGAGCAGGCCGACCGGGCGGCCCCAGACCTCGTTCGAATTTTCATCCGGCAGCCAGCCCGAGACGAAATTCTCGTATCTATTCCCTTCTAATTTGCCCTTAGCATCAAACGGAATACGAACAACGGTGTAACCGGAGAGTTTTGCACGATTCCACGAACCGTGAAACGCCACAAAAGCGTCACCCTGATATTCCTTCGGGAACATCTTGCCTGTATAAAACTGGATGCCAAGAGCGGCAACATGCGACGTGAAAAGAACGTCGGGAACGATCGCTTTTTTAATAAGATCAGGATTTTCGCCTTTTCGCCTAGGATCTTCGTTTTGGCCGATATATGAGTAAGGCCAGCCGTAAAAGCCGCCGTCTTTAACGGAAGTCGCGTAATCTGGAACTAGGTCGTCGCCTAAACCGTCGCGTTCGTTCACGGCTGTCCAGAGATCGCCGGTTTTCGGGTTCCATGAAAGTCCGATCGGGTTTCTTAGACCTGCAGCGTATATCCGATGATTCTTTCCGTCCGGATCATAAACCGAGATCGCGGCCCTTTTGGGATCTGCCTCTACATCGACATTCGAAGCCGATCCGATCGAGACAAACATCTGCTTGCCGTCTTTTGAGAACAAAATATTTCGCGTCCAATGTTGGTTATAGCCGCCCGCCGTCAGTTCGACGATCTTTTCGGGTTCGCCGCTCGCCTCGGTCTGACCGACCTTATATGCGAATCGAACGATCGAATCGGTGTTCGCAACATAGAACCAATCTTTGTGAAACGCCATTCCGAAAGGCTGCGATAGCTTATTCGAAAATACGAACCTTTGATCTCCCTTCCCGTCCTTGTTGGTGTCGCGAAGAACGATAACTGAGTTCGCCCGGGAATCCGCCACGAAAACGTCGCCGTTCGGTGCGAGTGCCATCCATCGCGGATACACAAAATCACCTTCAGCAAAAACATTTACCTTGAATCCCTTCGGCACCGATAGCTTCGCATTCTCCGGCTGCGGGATCACTCGCGAACTTCGCCTGGCACTCTCAGTGTGAAACGGTGGCGGCAGTTTTCCGGGATCAACGCTGAAGACCGTCGCCTTTTCGAAATTCACGATCGACGGCAATTTCGAGATTTCGGACATCGGAGTCGGAGAAGTTGCCGGATTTTGGGCGCAAACTGTGGTCGAGACCACGACCAACAACGAGGCAAGAATGGATATGTTTTTGATATAATGTGACTTCATATTAGCTAAAACCGAATGACCGAACATTTATCTATAATACCGAATGATAAACGTCCCGCTACCCGAAGTACAAGTGACCTAGGTATCCTTGGTGAAAATCTAGCTGCGGAACACTTGGTCGCAAATGGCTACCGCATGGTCATGGCAAATTTTAAGGTTCCGGTTGGCCGCAATAGTAAGGGGGTTTCCGTAACAGGCGAGATCGACATAATCGCTTTGGACGGCGAAACGCTTTGTTTCATCGAGGTAAAAACAAGGCGTTCCGACAAGTTTATTCCCGTCATCGCCGCTGTCGATCTGCAGAAACAGCGACAGATAACGCGTACGGCAAAAGTATACCGCCGCATCTTCGCGATCCGAGCCGTAGAATCGCGTTACGACGTCGTGACAGTCCTGATGCCAAAACATTCAGATCCGACGATAGAGATCACAAAAGGATTTTGGTCCGAAGCCAAGTTTCGCAAAAAAGTTTGGAACAATCAGGCTTGGCGCGAATTTCCGTGAACCAATACAATGCATTTCGCGTACTGCATAAAAGAAAAACCTAAACATTATGAAAATATCGCTGATAGTATCGACGTTGATTCTCTCGTTTTCCATCTTGTCCGCCGTTGTTTCGGGGCAGCAGCCAGGCCTGATCGACCGCGAACTGATCTTTGGCAATCCGGAGTACGCGGGTGCCCAGATCTCGCCGGACGGGAAATATATTTCGTTCATTAAGCCTTACAAGGACACGATGAATGTGTGGGTCAAAGGCATTGATGAGCCGTTCGAGGCGGCAAAACCAATGACCGCCGACACCGTACGTCCGGTGCGAAACTATTTCTGGTCGCGTGACGGAAAATATATTTTGTTCGTCCAGGACAAAGGCGGGGACGAAAATTTTAACGTCTACGCCGTTAACCCGTCCGATAAACCGACGGCGGGATCAGATGTTCCGGCCGCAAGAAATCTCACCGATGCCAAAGGCGTAAGGGCGATGATCCAGGCCGTCCCCGAATCCGATCCCGATACTATTTATGTCGGCATAAATGAACGCGATAAGGCCTGGCACGATCTTTATAAAGTAAAGATATCGACCGGCGAGCGGACCTTGATCAGCGAGAATAAAGACCGTTATCAAGGAATGGTTTTCGACAATTCCGACAAATTGCGGCTCGCTGTCCGAAGCGCTCAGAATGGAGATACCGAGGTATTAAAAATATCCGCGGACGGCAAGGCTGCGAAGATTTACGACTGCAACGCCTTCGAATCTTGCTCCCCGGTGCGTTTCCACAAAGACGACAAACGCATTTACATGCAGACCAACAAGGGCAATCTCGATCTGATCGAACTCGTTTTGATGGACGCCGAGACTGGAGCGATCGTGAAGGTTGAGAGCGATCCGCTAGGAAAGGTCGATTTCGGCGGAGCTACATTCTCCGAGGTCACTAAAGAATTGGCCGCAACTACTTACGAGGACGATCGCGACCGCATCTATTGGAAGGACAAGTCGTTCGAGAAAGACTATAACTACATCAAAAAGTCACTCGGCGACCGCGACATCGCTTTTCAATCAGGAACAAAAGACGAGAAGAAATGGATCGTCGTCACATCGAGCGACGTCGATCCCGGAACGGTCTGGCTCTTCGATCGCAACTCGAAGAATCTCAAATCCCTTTATCAAGTCCGAGAAAAACTCGATCGCAAGGCTCTTTCACCCATGACGCCGATCCGCTATAAATCGTCGGACGGCCTCGAGATCCCCGCTTATCTAACAATCCCAAAAGGCTCGTCGGGTAAGAATCTGCCGGTTATCGTCATGCCGCACGGCGGTCCATGGGCGAGAGATTCGTGGGGTTACAATGGTTACGCACAGTTTTTGGCGAATCGCGGCTACGCTGTTTTGAACATGAATTTTCGCGGTTCAACTGGCTACGGGAAAAAGTTCCTGAACGCCGGCAACAACGAATGGGGCCAAAAGATGCAGGACGATATCACCTGGGGCGTCAAACATCTGATCGAGACGGGCGTCGCAGATCCGAAACGCGTCGGCATCATGGGCGGCAGTTATGGCGGATACGCAACGCTTGCGGGCGTCGCCTACACGCCTGACACGTACGCGGCTGCGGTTGCGATCGTCGCACCTTCCAACCTTCAAACTCTGCTGGAGGCGATCCCGCCATATTGGGAAGGCATTCGCACCGTTTTCTACAAACGAATGGGCGACCCAAATACGCCGGAAGGTTTGGCTCAAATGAAGCGTCAGTCACCGCTTTATTCGGCAGACAAGATTAAGACTCCGCTGATGATCGTGCAGGGAGCAAACGATCCGCGTGTCAATAAACGAGAGGCCGATCAAATCGTGATCGCACTCCGCGACCGCAAATACCCGGTCGAATACATCGTCGCACCTGACGAAGGCCACGGTTTCGCCCGCCCGGTGAATAACATGGCGCAGATAGCCGCTTCCGAGAAATTTCTCGCCAAACATCT